>JBEAQS010000128.1:0-2612 GCA_041163765.1 Bacteroidota bacterium
ACCCCTGATTGACGCCAAAGCAGGGAACCCTGACGAAATAACACCAAGGTAGGTACGCCGCGCACTTTGAGTTGTTGGGCTATGGCAGGATTCTTGTCCACGTCTACTTTGACAATTTTAACCTGATCTCCTACCTTATTTTTTACCTGATCCAAAATAGGAGACATCATTTTACAAGGTCCGCACCAAGTGGCAAAAAAATCCACCAAAACAGGGGTAGGTCCTTGTATCAGTTTAGAAAACTCGCTCATAATAAGTGATTTGGTTTCTGAATAAAAAAAGGGCTGAATCTTCAGCCCTTCGTATTGGTTCACCTAAAAGGCCTACAACAGAGTGGATGGGCACACGTAATCGCTTTTTGGAATACTGGTTTGTGCAGCAATTTCCTTAAACCCACCGATCACATCGCTGAAGTTATTCCAGCCTCTTTGTTTGAGTATGGAGGCAGCGATCATCGATCGGTATCCACCGGCACAGTGCAGCACAAACGGTTTGTCCTTAGGGAATTGAGCCAAGTGTTTATTGATCTCATTTAATGGTACATTGATGGCACCAATAACATGTTCAGAGTCGAATTCAGATTTTTTGCGCACGTCGATAACTAGTGGTGCTTCCTGTTTTTGCAGGGTCTTCTCTAATTGTTCTGGAGTTAGTCGTTCGGTTGTATCTAACTCTTTACCTGAATCCTTCCATGAATCAACACCTCCTTTTAGGTATCCAATAGTAAAGTCATAGCCTACTCTAGAAAGCCTGGTAATTGCTTCTTCTTCTTTTCCGGGATAGGTAATGAGTAAAATTTCTTGTTTTACACTGGGAATCATTTCGCCAACCCACTGAGCAAAGTTTCCTTCTAATCCAATATTGATAGAGTTCGGAACAAATCCTAGGGCAAAATCAGCCGCATTTCGTACGTCGAGCATCAATGCTTCAGTTTCGTTGGCTGCCGCATCAAATGCATCAGGATCTAAAGCTTGAAATCCCCGTTCCATAACTGTATCTAAAGATTCATAACCTTTGATATTCATGGATACATTCTGGGGAAAATATGCTGGCGGTGCTGTTAGACCAGTGAGTAACTCCTTGGTGAATTCTTCTTTAGTCATATCTGCGCGCAAAGCATAATTGGTCGCTTTTTGATTGCCTAAAGTATCGGTTGTTTCCGCACTCATTTTCTTCCCACAAGCAGAACCTGCACCGTGGTTTGGATAAACAATTAAATCATCCGGTAAAGTCATAATTTTAGTTCGGAGTGAATCAAATAAGTGTCCAGCAAGTTTTTCCTGAGTTAATCCCTCTACGGCTTTTTGAGCTAAATCAGGTCGCCCTACATCTCCAATGAATAATGTATCACCAGTAATAATACCATGTTTTTTTCCTTGATCATCAATCAATAAATAAGTGGTACTTTCCATGGTGTGTCCAGGAGTATGAAGAGCTTTAATTGTGTAGGCGCCTATGTTAAATTCTTCACCATCTTGAGCAATGTAGGCATCATAATTAGGAGCCGCATTAGGACCGAAAACGATTTGTGCTCCAGTCTTCTTTTGTAAATCTAAATGTCCAGAAACAAAATCCGCATGAAAATGCGTTTCAAACACATACTTTATTTTTGCTCCATCGTTTTCGGCGCGCTCAATATAGGGGCCTACTTCACGTAAAGGGTCAAAAATAGCCGCAACGCCGTTGCTTTCAATATAGTAAGCGGCGTGGGCCAAACATCCGGTATAAATCTGTTCTACTTTCATGGTTTAGGTTTTGTTCTACAAATTTAAATATAGTTTAAATAAAGAAAAGTCACAAAAGTTACGCAAGAGCCTTATCGCGCGCATTGACCAAAAACTAGTACATTTGGCAAAATAGACCTCACTCATTGCGCGTATTTAACCACATACACCCGTTGGTTTGGGTAGTTTTAGGCTTCCAATTTTTTCGATTGGCCTTGGTGCCCCAGATGGGATTGATGCCTCAAGACGCCTATTACGCCCTGTATGCCCACCATTTGGATTGGTCCTATTTTGACCATCCCGGAATGGTCGCCTATTTGTTGTACCTATTTGAGTGGGGACTTGGCCATAAATTGTGGGCGATAAAACTGATGGATTGGACAATAAGCAGCCTAGGTCTTTGGGTATTCTACCTTTTAGCTAGGCAAATACTCTCCAAAAGTCGCGCTTTAGTCGCTGCCTTTCTCTGGGGAAGTTCAATAATACTGAGCGTCTTGTCCCTCAACACCACCCCAGATGTTCCCCTGTTACTTTTTTGGACCTTATCTCTGTGGAGCGCACACAAAGCACTTTACGGAGGAAGCAAAATCCACTGGTGGCTGATGGGAATATGGATGGGCTTAGCCTTTCAAAGCAAATACACGGCTGTACTCTTACCCATGGGTCTGTTATCCGTACTAATTATCGATCCCGAGCAGCGCAAACAGTTGAAACGCGTGGAGTTTTACGGCGCCATGATCTTGGCACTGCTTATCGCGAGTCCTGTGTACCTGTGGAATGCCGCCCATGATTTTGCTTCATTTGGGTTTCAAACCACAGAGCGCAGTGGTTCATTTGGATTGAGCACAAAAAGCTTTGGATTACTCGGCGGGTTTTTGGGGAGTCAAA
>JBEAQS010000129.1:0-4464 GCA_041163765.1 Bacteroidota bacterium
CATTTAAGCCCTGGTAAGGTTCCTCGCGTATCATCGAATTAAACCACATGCTCCACCGCTTGTGCGGGCCCCCGTCAATTCCTTTGAGTTTCATTCTTGCGAACGTACTCCCCAGGTGGGATACTTATCACTTTCGCTGGGCCGCCCAGAACTCAAGGTCCCGGACAGCTAGTATCCATCGTTTACGGCGTGGACTACCAGGGTATCTAATCCTGTTCGCTCCCCACGCTTTCGTCCATCAGCGTCAGTGTGTACTTAGTGACCTGCCTTCGCAATCGGTGTTCTATGTAATATCTATGCATTTCACCGCTACACTACATATTCCAGCCACTTCAATACAACTCAAGACTACCAGTATCAAAGGCAATTTTACAGTTGAGCTGCAAACTTTCACCCCTGACTTAATAGCCCGCCTACGGACCCTTTAAACCCAATAATTCCGGATAACGCTCGGACCCTCCGTATTACCGCGGCTGCTGGCACGGAGTTAGCCGGTCCTTATTCTTACGGTACCGTCATCAACCTACACGTAGGTCTTATTCTTCCCGTTTAAAAGCAGTTTACAACCCATAGGGCCGTCTTCCTGCACGCGGCATGGCTGGATCAGGCTTCCGCCCATTGTCCAATATTCCTCACTGCTGCCTCCCGTAGGAGTCTGGTCCGTGTCTCAGTACCAGTGTGGGGGATCTCCCTCTCAGGACCCCTACCCATCGTAGCCTTGGTAAGCCGTTACCCTACCAACTAGCTAATGGGACGCATACTCATCTTATGCCGTAACCTTTAATTAAAAAATGATGCCACTCTCTAATACCATGAGGGGTTAATCCAAATTTCTCTGGGCTATCCCTCAGCATAAGGTAGATTGTATACGCGTTACGCACCCGTGCGCCGGTCGCCACCCTATAAGCAAGCTTATATGTGCTGCCCCTCGACTTGCATGTGTTAGGCCTGCCGCTAGCGTTCATCCTGAGCCAGGATCAAACTCTTCATTGTTGTTTCGTAAAAATCTTTTACTACCTCTTAACGAATCGTCCTACTCCTACTCAAAGGATTTTTTTTATTCTCAATCTTTTTGATTCTCTTCTCTATCTACCTAAGCAGATAAATTGATAATCGCGCTGTCTTTTCAATATGTCTATGAACTTCTGATGCCCTCAAAACAACTCTCTCGTTGTATCTCAAAGCGGGTGCAAATATACATCCCTTTTTTTCTCCCTTCCAAATCTTTTCTCAACTTTTTTTGAAGAAAAATTTTCGAGTTAAATAAGAGGGCTCAACCTCAATGATTTAGCTGAAAAAATTCCAGATAAATCCAAAGCGAATCACGAAATCTCTGTACGGAAATCCGGGAGCTGAGTAGTAATTAGGGGTGGAAAACGGCGCATTGAAATGTTCCGCTTTGAGAAAAAAACGTGTTTGATCGACTTTAGCGTTAAAAAAAAGATCAAACATCGGTCTTCCTCCGAGCATAAATTGATCTTGGGTGTAAAAAGTGCCCAACAGTGGGTGGTAGCCATTCATGTAAAAGGAGCTGAAATAACGAGCAGTAACTCCTGTCTGCAGCTCCATAGCCTTGCGAAAAACCTCCTGAGTATAAAAAACAGAGGCTCGTACATTCCACTCAGGCACCTGATAGACCGGATCTGATTGATCCATTTTTTGGAACATAATGCGGTGATCCCAGGTCCATCTTCCCACAGTCATGGTTTTTTCAGAGGCCAATTGTACGTACTTAAGCGTTTGTCTGGTCTGCATGGGCCGGACAAAAGGAGCTAGATCTTGGTGATCGACCACCTGGGTTCCTTCAGGCATCGCTAAACCAAAATAGATCTGACTGTCCATGACTTGAGCCTTGGCCGTCAATAACCCTAAAAGCGGTTGTTGGTATTGAGCGCTCAACGTGTACTGCTTGGGCATCGTCCAGTCATCTCGATGATCCCAACCAAATCCTTCGTAATCACTTACGCGAATAACCTGACTCCAATCAGTCCAACGCGATATGCTTTCAGCACCTAGAGTCAAGCGATGACGTTCGGAGAACTCTGTCACCAGGGATGCCTTACCTTGATAAGCGGTAGCCGTACCGCTTAAGGTGTACCTTAAAAAAGCATCCAACTCCCATATACCTAATTTTTTTCGGTAGGTTCCACCCAACATCCATTCGGCACCTTGGTAGCCAAGTTGAGCGCTTTGGGAAGCGGCCATAGAGCGGTAATCGACACGAATAGAGCCTACCTCCGCCTTTAAATCACCCAAAAGGGGATTTTGAAAACGGGCAGAAAAAAACAAATCGCTTTGTTTGAGTTGTGCTTTCTCATTGATATAGGAAGCATAAGCGGGACCGAAATAGTCTGTATTTGCCGATTGAGTAAATTGAACAAAGCGCGTTTCATATTGCGTGGTTAACCCCAAAGACAAACTGCTCTTGCGCGCTTGAGCCCCTGGTTTTGCCAAACGGGTGAGGTATAACCATTGGTCCATAAAGTAGCGTTTCCCCACCACAGTTGATTGAGCGTCCGGAAAAAACTGATCAATTCTCAACCTGTTGGCAAAGGTTGGATCATTGGATTCAAATTGAGTTTCTGGCTGTACCAAACCACCTGACTCAGCGCGAAGACTTTTTTGTCCAGCCACGTGTGCCATATATCCATAACGCTGATCTTCAGAACGATAGTTGGCCGTCATCCGAAAACTGCTGGATTTTGCCAAATCATACAGGTAATCCCCTTCTGACCTGAATCCCGAATGAGCTATGGACAAATTAAACCGCTTTGAGGTGTTCAGGGCAATTAACGCATCCAAATAATGCCCTTGACCAATACTGGTTTTGAACGTCATCTCGCTCAATGGAGTAGGCACATGATAGTAGCGCATGTCAGCAGCTTCCCAATAAAAATCTTGCCATGCAGAGGCACCTACCCCTGGAGCGTACTCGCTTTGGTGGCGCTCTAGGGAAAGTAATGCTCTGGGCTGACCCATGTTGGACATAGGCAAGTAGGCAAATGCATCCCTGCGCAAATAATTCAGGCTTTTGTCTTGAGCAAACGACATGGTGGTATCTACATGCGTCGTATCTCGTCGAGCACTGATGATTTTATAGTCTTTAATGGTCAGGTAGACCGTGTCTTTAGTCTGCATTTTTTGGTCCAAACGCGCGACAAGCTGTTTGAGTGAATCTGCCGTTTTTGGCGCACCTGAAGCACCCTGTGGTTTAATTTCAGGATCTTGAGCCAGTAGCAAACCTGTGTAGAGACACCAACCAAAAAAAAGAATCAATCGCATAATTCACAATGAGGATCCAAAGGTAGCGATTTGAAAAAATCAAAGCTGTCAAAAATAACCCTACTTTTATGGCCATTACCGATGAGACTTCTTCACCCTACAGAATCAGGATTAGTCGCCGGCACAGATGAAGCAGGCCGGGGATCTTTGGCTGGACCTGTCACAGCAGCTGCTGTACTATGGCCCAAAGGGCTGACACATCCCTGGCTGAACGATTCAAAAAAAATGAGCTATGCGCAACGTCAGGCATTGGCCCCATGGATTAAAGAAAATGCGATCTCTTGGGGAATTTCATTCGTTTCTGCTCGCGAAATAGATCAAATCAACATCCTGCAAGCATCGATTAAAGCCATGCATCTGAGTTTAGATCAATTGGTACCCACCCCAGATTTTGTATTGGTCGACGGAAACCGATTTAAGCCCTGGAGGGAAGTTCCTTATCGATGTGAAATTAAAGGAGACGGTCGCTTTTGGGCGATCGCAGCGGCTTCTGTCTTGGCCAAGACTGAGCGGGATGCCTATATGGAAGAAATTCACCTCCTACACCCCGAATACGGTTGGAAAAAAAATAAAGGATACGGCACAAAAGAACACAGGGATGCGATGGCCATCCACGGACAAAGTCCTCACCACAGATTGAGTTTTAAACTAAAATCAGAACAATTATCTATTTCTTTTGACAATGATGAATCTAATTAAACGACTTTTTATCGGTACAGTCCTTTTATCCCTAGCGATTGCCTGTCAAAAAAAGGAGGTAGAGCCCGTATATGAAGCAGACCCATTGGCCCAGCATCTTCCTTTAAATTACGATTTCTTGATTCAGGTCAATCACCCGGAATCACTTCAAGAACTATTGGCCCAACTCGCTTCAACCATACCCCAAAAAAGACAGTCTGAGCTTTGGGGCCAATGGCAACTATTGCTCCAATCAAAACTGCCTGCGCGCAGCTGGATCGGATTTTCAGACATCGGTAAAGACCAACTGGATTTCCTATTGATCAGTCAAACACCCCTAACGCATTCCATGAGTCCAGGCGAGACAGTGAATTATCAAGACGTAGTTATCGCTACTTGGGAAGGTCTGGAATACCCCTACTTCAGCGCAACATGGTCAGGCGTTTCACTGATGAGTTCTTCCAAATTGATGATCGAAAACGCCATAAGGCAGAAAAAAGTGGT
>JBEAQS010000130.1:0-3172 GCA_041163765.1 Bacteroidota bacterium
CGGTATAAGGTTTCCTTCTACTTTCTGTCCATCGACGGTTAGGCTTTTTACACCTTTGCCAATAGTTCCATTTACTACCTTTATTTGATAAGTAGTTCCCCTGAATTTACGTTGTATGGTAAATTCTGGAAGGTCTTTAGGCAAACACGGGTCAATTTTCATCCCTTTGTAATCTGGCTGAATCCCTAAGATATACTGCGAAACCGCATAAAAGTTCCATGCAGCCGTTCCTGTAAGCCATGAGTTTTTGGCTTCGCCAGGTTTGTAGGCATCTTTCCCTGCTACCATCTGGGCATATACATAGGGCTCTGTTTTGTGTAAATCGCTGATGTCTTCCAAATAAGAAGGACAAATCTTTTTATAATATTCCCAGGCCTCTTGCCCGCGACCGATTTTGGTTTCACCAATCATAATCCATGGGTTGTTATGACAGAAAATCCCTGCATTCTCTTTGTATCCTTTTGGATAGGTTGAAATTTCGCCATACTCAATTACATATTTGGTAAAGGCAGGATTGTTCAATACGATTCCATAAGGTGTGTCCAAACGCTCTTTCACAGCATTAAGTGCTTTTTCACACATCCCTTCCTCTTTCCCAATTTCAGCCATTGTACACCAACCTTGGGACTCGATGAAGATTTTACCTTCTTCGTTCTGATCACTACCCACTTTATTTCCATAAAAATCATAAGCACGCAAGAACCACTCACCATCCCAGCCTTTGGACTTAACGGCTGCAATCATGGCATCCACTTCTTTTTGTGCACGAGCAGCTTCTTCTGTTTTGCCAATCTCTTTGCAAAGCGCAATGTAGTCGTTGCCATATACCACAAACAAGCCCGCAATCATAACGGACTCCGCTTTTGATCCTTCCGTGTTATTTTCTGTGGTCTGAAAAGATTCATTTGGATTGGTTGAGAAACAATTTAAGTTTAGGCAATCGTTCCAGTCAGCACGACCAATCAATGGCAAACCATTGGGTCCTAAATTATTTATCACGTGGTTAAATGTTATGGTCAAATGTTCTAAGAGTGTTTTTGCCAAAGAAGGATCATTGTCAAAAGGCACCATCTCATCCAAAATAGAGAAGTCCCCACTTTCTTTGATATAGCTAATCGTTCCCAAAATCAGCCACATCGGATCGTCGTTAAAACCACCGCCAATGGCATTGTTGCCTCTTTTGGTTAGCGGTTGATATTGATGGTAGCATCCTCCGTCTGGAAACTGGGTAGATGCAATGTCGATGATTCTTTCGCGAGCACGTTCAGGAATCATATGTACAAAACCAATCAAATCTTGATTGGAATCACGGAATCCCATACCACGACCAATCCCTACCTCGAAGAAAGAGGCCGATCGGGACATGTTGAAAGTCACCATACACTGATACTGATTCCAGATATTGACCATGCGATTCAGTTTGTCGTCTGAACTTTCCACCTGATAAATGCTCAGTAAATTATCCCAGTAGGCAGCCAACTCAGCCAAAGCAGCATTTACCTTTTCGGAGGTGTCAAATTTAGAGATAAGCTCGTGAGCTCTTGTTTTGTTTACAATCCCTTTGCGCTCCCACTTTTCATCCTCAGGATTTTCGATGTATCCCAACAGGAAAATAAACTCTTTCTCTTCACCAGGCTGAAGCTCCACTTCAATATAGTGAGAGGCAATCGGTGACCAGCCGTGAGCTTCGGAATTTCTTGGCGCTCCATCTAACACGGCTTGAGGTTCCGATATTTCATTGTAAAGCCCAACAAAACTTTCCCTGTCAGTGTCGTAACCGTTTATCTCTGTGTTTACATGATAGAAGGCATAATGGTTTCTACGTTCTTTGTATTCGGTCTTGTGATACAAAGTAGAACCGTCAATTTCAACCTCTCCGGTAGATAAGTTTCGCTGAAGGTTGTTTTGATCGTCCTCTGCATTCCACAAACACCACTCATTATATGAAAACAACTTAAATTTTTTAGTAACACCTCCATTGTTGGTAAACTTCACTTTCTGAACTTCTCCCCAAGTTTTTAGAGGTACAAAAAATAAAGCTTCCGCTTCTAAGCCATTTTTAACACTCTTTATTTTGGTATAACTCATCCCATGACGACACTCATAGCTGTCCAGCTCTGTTTTTACAGGTTTCCACCCCGGCGACCAAATGGTGTCTTCATCTTTAATAAAGAAATAACGACCTCCGTTATCCATGGGGACATTGTTATACCTGTATCTGTTTAAGCGCCGAAACTTGGCGTCTTTGTAAAAACTATAGCCTCCAGCACTGTTGGAAATCAGAGAAAAGAAATCCTCATTCCCAAGGTAATTGATCCAGGGCCAAGGTGTTTGAGGGTTTGTGATTACATATTCCCTATTCGCGTCGTCAAAAAATCCGTATTTCATTATTGTTTGTAAATTATTTTGTTGTTTATTTTTCTTTTGTAAAGTGATTACGTTCTTAAAATCAAACTTCTGCCTTTTCTCTTCTACTGGCTAACTCCAAAGTGATCTCATCTAACTTATGCTGCGTCAAAGGATAGAAGTACATACATACTGCTGCAACAGCAGCAATCAAAGCAGGCACCCAACTCATTAACATAACAATCCCTGGCACAGCCCCTTGAATCGAGACTAGATCTTGTCCGTCATAGTGGAAGGCTGCCAGCACCAACCCTATGATTGCTCCGGCGATACCGCCACCGAACTTTGTAGCAAATGAACCTGCAGAATAAATCAATCCTGTTGCTCTTCGTCCGTTTTTATATTCTGAATAGTCCGCTGCATCTCCAAGCATGGCAAAAAACAATGTTGGAAAGATCGCAGCACCTAACTCTGAGATGACTCCCAAAGTAAAGATGCCAACAATATCGTTTGGACCACACAGAACGAGTAATGCGTTTACGCCCCCTGAGAAGATTAATGCATAGATAAATAGTTTTTTCTTTCCTATTTTTTTGCCAAGCGGAGCCGTGAGCATTGCCCCCGCAATTGAGGCCAACATTAACCCAACCATATAAGAGGCAGCCAATAGCTGGTCGTTTAAGAAATGTGTAAAATAAATAACAACTATGCCTTGCTTTATTGAATTGTACACATTAAACAATAGACCAATGACAAGAAGAATCAACCAAGGTCTGTTTCTTATCAGGTCTTTTACATCTTTTAGCAGGTTGGATTTTTGGGTTTT
>JBEAQS010000131.1:0-3203 GCA_041163765.1 Bacteroidota bacterium
ACCCTTCCGCCGTTTAACCTAGGAGAATTGGTGATGCAGCAGATCAAAGACCACACCAAGAAAATTGCCCTGGCTTTAAATACCGTTGGATTGATCAATATTCAGTTTGCGATTAAGGACGAGGTGGTCTACATCATAGAGGCCAATCCCCGCGCTTCCAGAACAGTGCCATTTATCGCCAAGGCCTATAAGGAACCTTATGTTAATTACGCGACCAAGGTCATGTTGGGTGCCAAAAAAGTCAAGGACTTTAAGTTTAATCCACAACTTGACGGCTATGCGATTAAGCAACCTGTATTCTCTTTTGAGAAATTCCCTAATGTCAACAAAAATTTAGGGCCTGAAATGAAAAGTACCGGGGAGAGCATCTTGTTTATCGATAGCCTTAAAGATGATGCCTTCTACGATTTATACGCTCGAAGAAAAATGTACTTGAGCAAGTAATTCCTCTTTTTATCAAAAAAAGGCCCGATTATATCGGGCTTTTTTTATGCTTCATTTTCCTCTGGGTCCAACGCACGTGCTGCCCAAGCATCGGGCAAAGCCTTTTTAGCTTTTGCACCCATTTGCTTGAGTTTTTCCACCCCACCCACTAAATTTCCTTTGCCAGTAGACAATTTGTTCATGGCGCCATCGTAAAACGTTTTGGCGTTTTCCAGCCGACTGCCAATCCCTTTTAGGTCTTCCAGCAAACCTTGGAACTTGTCGTATAGGGAACCGGCTTGTTGGGCGATTTCCAAAGCGTTTTTGCGTTGTTTTTCATTGGTCCACATGGTTTCTACAGTGCGCAGGGTAGCCAAAAGGGTAGAGGGTGTAACCACGACAATATTTTTGTCAAAAGCCTTGCTGTACAGCTCGTGTTCTTCATTGATCGCTGTGGCAAATGCGGACTCTACAGGCACAAAAAGCAATACAAAATCGGGGCTTTCCATTTCGTAGAGGTCTTCATATCGTTTGGCTGAGAGTTGATCGATGTGCTTTTTGAGTGAATTGATGTGATTTTTTAAGTGGAGCGATTTTTCAGACTCAGTTTCCGCATTGACATACCTTTCGTAATCCGTCAGGGAAACTTTTGAGTCCACAATCAGTTTCTTGCCCTGAGGCATGTAAATCACCACATCAGGCATTTGTTTTTGACCATCACTAGCGGTGAATGATTGTTGTACTTCATATTCTCTTCCCCGTTCTAAACCTGATTTTTCCAGAACTCGTTCCAAGACCATTTCGCCCCAGTTCCCCTGTGTTTTGCTGTCTCCTTTGAGTGCTTTGGTCAAGTTTTGCGCTTCCTGTGACATTTGTTGGTTGGCCAGGTAAAGTTGTTTTAGCTGTTCTTCTAGTTTGGCCCCCAATCCCACATTTTCCTTTTGACTGTCCTCCACCTTTTTTTCAAATCCAGTAATTTTTTCTTTTAATGGATCTAATATGGAGTTCATCTGCTCTTTGTTGTGGAGTGTAAATTGTTGGGTGGTTTGTTGTAGGATTTTCTGGGCTAGATGTTCAAACTCGGTTTTGTATTGAGCTTCTTTGGCCTTCACTTGCGCGGCATCTTCGTGGCGTTGCTTTTCAAGAAACTCCAGGGATGTCTCCAATTTGGCCGTTTTGATATGCAATAACTCTTTCTCTTGAGTTAATTGATTTTTTTCCGATAAAGCTTCAGACAGGGAGTTTTCCAATTGGCTTAACTTCAACTGCTCCGCCGTGCTTTGGGCTTTTTTTCTGATGTTTGACCACTGAGTCCCTGCAAAAAAACCAAGTGCTAACGTAACTAGTAAGTAGAAATATTCCATTTCATTAAAATTTATCGCATCTTAAATTGACGTGTTTGTTGGTTGAAGGTAACTAGATTTGGATCGAATAACTGATTGAATACACCGCGCTCTACCAATTCTTCAGGGGTACCCCATGATGATTTTTCAGGCTGCATCACTAGGATTTGATCACATAAATCAAGTGCTTTTTCAATATCATGCGTGGTGAGTACAATCGTTTTATTTCGCTCAACGGCTATAGATTTTAACCACTTCCACAATTGAAAACTGTGGTGAACATCTAAATGAGTTGTGGGTTCATCTAAAAGCAGGTGAGGGGTCTCCTGAATAATGGCTCTAGCGAGATGAATCAGTTGTTTTTGTCCATCAGATCTCAGTTCTGCTGCCTGATGGGCCCAAGGACTAAGCCCCAACTCGTCTAACACTCGTTGTACGATCTGCTGGTCTGTTTTCGACATAGTCCCCCACCAATTTAAGTGCGGATAACGACCCATGGAGGCTATTTCCCAAACAGTCATGACTGGCGGTGTTTCGTGTTTAGCGGTAACCAAAGCCACGTGATAGGCCCATTTTTTGGCATCCCATCGGGCTACTTGTGCTCCGTTAATGGTTAGTTCACCGGCCAAAGGTGGTTGAATCCCAGAAAGTGTGCGTAAAAGAGTGGATTTGCCCACGCCGTTGACGCCTACGATACCGATTAGTTGACCGGGTTGAAAAGTCATGTCTATAGGCCCGGAGAGGTAGTTGGTCCCCTTCTCTTGACAATATCCGATTTGTAGGTGGTTGAGTTCCATTACACAAAGGCTTTTTTTCTTCGCCATATCAACCAAATGAGTAAGGGAGCACCGACCAATGAAGTCACTGCATTAATCGGTAACCTAGAAGCTGATCCAGGCCATTGGGCAACGGTATCGCACAGCAACATCACTATAGCACCGCCGATCAATACGGCGGGAATCAGTATCCTGTGGTCAGAGGTTTGCAGTCCAATTCTGCACAAGTGGGGCACGGCAAGACCAACAAAGGCAATAGGTCCGACCAGTGCAGTAATTCCTCCTGTTAAGGCTCCTGTGATAGCGATGACCATCCATTGGTACCTTTTTAGGTGAATACCTAAGCTCAAAGCAGTAGATTCGCCCAGAAGGACAGCATTCATCGACTTGGCTAAAGGGATGCTCAAAAGCACTCCCAATAACACCAAAATCCACAGTCCATATAACCAGGGCCCTTGTATGCCCCCTAGCTGTCCCATGGTCCAAATCGCGTATTGTTTGAGTGATTGTTCGTCGCTTAAATAGGTGAAAATCGAAACAACGGCACTAGTAATGCTACCGATCATTAGTCCAACTAGTAATAGTGCCATAGTATCTTTAACGCGGCTGGCTGTGGCGACTACCAATGCCAACACCCCTATGGCTCCCAGTGCTGCAGCAG
>JBEAQS010000132.1:0-17301 GCA_041163765.1 Bacteroidota bacterium
GGCGCCAAACAACTGATTCTGGCAAATAATCCTCAAACGCTTTTCGAATCACCCATTTCTCCATACGACCGTCCTTAATCATTTTGTCTTCAGGATTGATTCGCATAGCTAAATCCATAAATTCTTTATCCAAGAAGGGCACACGACCCTCTATACCCCAGGCAGCAAGTGACTTATTGGCCCGCAAACAGTCATACATATGCAGTTTATCTAATTTACGCACTGTTTCGTCATGAAAATCTTTGGCGGAAGGTGCTTTGTGAAAATATAAATAGCCTCCAAATAGCTCATCAGCCCCCTCACCGGAAAGCACCATTTTTATTCCCATGGATTTAATCACGCGAGCCATCAAATACATCGGTGTGGAAGCGCGCACAGTAGTGATGTCATAGGTCTCCAAATAATAAATCACGTCTCTTATGGCATCCAATCCCTCTTGGATGGTGAACTTGATTTCGTGGTGAATGGTACCAATGTGGTCGGCTACTTTTCGCGCTGCTGCCAAATCAGGAGAACCCTCTAAACCCACAGAGAAAGAGTGCAATTGTGGCCACCAAGCCTCTTCTTGATCACCGGATTCGATCCGTTTTTGGGCATATTTTTTTGCAATGGCTGAAGTAACCGAAGAATCCAACCCACCGGACAGCAACACCCCATAAGGAACGTCTGACATCAACTGTCTATGCACAGCAGCCTCTAATCCCTCTCTAAGCGCCTGGATAGAAGTCTCGTTGTTTTTGACTGCTTCAAATTCAGTCCACTCTCTTTGATACCACTTTTTAAGCCCCTGTTCTGGGCTGTAGTAATAATGACCTGGAGGAAATAACTCGATTTTAGTACAAACTCCCTCCAATGCTTTTAATTCAGAAGCCACAAAGAAGGTTCCGTGTTTGTCCCAGCCCATATACAGCGGAATAATCCCCATGTGATCGCGAGCAATAAAATAAGCGTCTTTGGAAACATCATAAAGCGCAAAGGCAAAAATACCATTTAACTCATCCAAAAATGCAGGACCTTTTTCTTGATACAAAGCCAAAATCACCTCGCAGTCGGAGGCAGTGCGAAACGAATACTTTCCTTCGAATTGTTTTCTCAGCGATTGGTGATTGTATATTTCGCCATTGGCAGCAAGAATCAACTGCCCATCGGGACTTAATAAGGGTTGTTTTCCGGAAGCAGGATCGACAATAGCTAAACGCTCATGAGCCATCACTGCTTTTGGATGATCAAAAATTCCGTTCCAATCTGGGCCTCTATGCCTGAGTTGTTTCGACATAGCCAGCAACTGAGGACGCAATTGATCAGAAGATTGTTTTAAATCGAACGCACATACAATGCCACACATAATTTAATTATTAAAATTTAGAAGGCAAATATCTATTTATACTTATGATTATAAAACAAATTATAAAAACTACTTACATTTTTATATAAAATTGAAAAGAATAGCTTCAAATAACATATTTAATCATAAAATTTAGGAAAATACTAACATTTTGAAAGCAGCATAGCGTGCACTTATCCCTTATTTTAGCATAAATCATTACACATCATGAAAAACAATCTATTTGCCTGGGCTTTATGTGCCGCATTTGCTATCAGTTCACCTGCCTGGTCCCAAAAATTTAAGCCCCTAGATAAATCCCCCATGGATTTGGCCGCTTTTGTTGGTGCACAAGGCAATGTGCGTATATACTATTCAAGACCTCAACTGAACAACAGAAATCTAGAAACTCTGGCCCCTGAGGGCAAAGTTTGGCGTACTGGAGCTAATGAAGCCACGGTGAGTGAATTCACGAAAGATCTTAAAATACAAGGTAAAACAATTCCCAAAGGCCGTTATGGATTGTTTACCATTCCTGGAAAAGAAAACTGGACCATTATTTTCAATAAAGACGCCGACCAATGGGGCACATACAATTACGACCCTAAAAAAGACGTAGCTCGAGTAACCGCTCCTGCCACAACTTCCGATGAATCTCTAGATGTTTTTAGCATCGTATTTTCTGAAACTGGTACCCTCCACCTTGGATGGGGAACCACTAGAGTTTCACTAGATATCAAAATGTAAGTTTTTTTTGGTTTTTTTTTCAAAGCCACCCTTAGGGTGGCTTTGTTTTTTAATAGACTTTTTGTCCATCGATGAACGTAGCGAGCACCTTAGTCTGAGGAATATCCTGAGGCCTTACCTCCATTATGTCTCGATCCAACACACAAAAGTCTGCGCGCTTTCCTACTTCTATACTTCCAATCTCTTGTTCGCGAAACATAGCATAAGCCGCCCAACGAGTCATGCCCCATAGAGTTTCGGTACGCGATAACGCCTCATCAGGTAAAAAACCGCCTTCAGGCCATCCAGAAGTGTCTTGTCTGGTGGTGGCCGCATAAAAGGTCAAAAATGGATTGACCTGTTCCACAGGAAAATCAGTACCCAAGGCCAAAATGCCTGATTGTTTTAGCAAACGAGCATAAGCGTAAGCCCCATTCATGCGCTCAGGTCCTAATCTTTTTTCCGCCCAATACATATCAGAAGTTGCATGGGTAGGTTGTACGGAGGGAATAATGTCACTTGAAAAAGAGGGTATATCGTGTCCATCAATTATTTGCGCGTGCTCTACACGCCACCTTCTACCTGGCTTATCGGCCAACACCTTTTGATAAGCGTTTAAAACCACGGCATTGGCCGAATCACCAATAGCGTGCGTATTCATTTGAAAATCGGTTTTGGCTATTCGTTGAGCTAACTGTTCTATGGCATCTACTGGAGTAACCATAGCACCAAAATGACCGGGATAATCTGCGTAAGGGCGTTTTAAAGCTGCTCCCCTAGATCCAAGGGCCCCATCGCCATACACTTTCACGCTTCCAACCCTTAACTTGGGAGTGAGATAAACCCCTTTGGGCAAATAGTACGCTAAGTTTTCTGGAGTATTAGAAATCATGGCGTCAATGCGCAGGTGTAAGGCATTTTGCTGATGCATTTGATCCATTAATTCAATTACTTGTCGATCTAATCCTGCATCAGAAAGCGCAGTTATTCCGTAGGACAACACCTCTGTTTGAGCCATCAACAAGGCTGTTTGTTGGTCCTCTCTAGACTTTTGGGGCAAAACAGCATCAACCAAAGACATCGGCCCATCGATCAACACACCTGTAGGTTCCCCTGAGTCCATGACAACAAAACCACCGGCAACATTGGTTTGCGCATTAATCCCAGCGAGATCTAAGACAACTTGATTGACCCAATACGCGTGACCATCTATGCGTTCCAACACGACAGGAGTATCGGGATACAATGAATCCAAAAGAGATTTATGGGGAAAAACTCCAGAATCCCAATCGTTTTGATCCCAACCTCTACCTCTGATTAAAGCCGTTTTGCTATGGGCCGGATAAGTAGCTAGCAGCCGGTCCAAAACCTCCCGCTCGCTTTGCGTACCCACTAGATCCACATCGGATAAAAACAAACCGAGTCCATAAAAATGGGCGTGAGCGTCGATAAGTCCAGGCAAAACAGTTTGTTTTTTCAGGTCCTGCTCGGCGTCAAAATAATACGTTTTCCGCAGCGTTTGCTCATCTCCAACGGCAACAAACACTCCGTTTTTCACTGCGAATGCAGCAACTACTCTGCTTTGTTCATCGGCGGTATATACTTGAGCATTATACACCAATAAATCCGCACGTTCTTTAGTAGAACACGCTGTGAGTATCAAACTCATCGCCAAAGTAACTATGTTTAATCGCATCTCATTAAAATTTAAAACGGTCCCACTGATAATTGACACCCAACAAAACCATTCGACCCATTTCAGGATATTGAGCCCAAGGTGTTTGAGATTGTTGGAAAAGATTATTGATTTTTAGAGAAAAATTCCATTGGTCGCGGAATGAATACCTAAACTGAGTATGAGCGATAAATCGACCGGGAAGTTCTATGAGTGAACTTGGATAGGATCCCGGTTGAATAAATTGAACCAGTTGCGTGAATTGGTCATATCTATTGTTCATCCATTGCCCTTGTGCCCCCCAAAACCAGCGCTTTAAAAAGCGCCCCTCTAATTGAGCATTGAAGTAGGCCGTGGGTATGTTCCATGCTTTAGTCCATCGATCCGTTACCATATGCCTCCATCCGCCATCCAGACGGATATTCCATGCAGAAATCGGTGACCAATAGGCGGATAAGTCTAATCCTGAGGTCGTCACTTGGTCATAGACTACCTGATAACTATTGCCCAAGGCGTCCGGGGTTGACCGAAAATAATTTAATGGATTGAGCGCAAACAATGCGCGATCATTTACTTGATCCGTATAGAGTTTAGCCTGTAACTGAAGTGAACCGTTGGGTGACCAGACACCTGATGCCTGTACACTGTAGGTTGTTCTCGATGGCCGAATCAATTGATTGGCAGAAAGCCAAGGGTTGATTTGACGCAACGAATTAAAATCAGGGCTTTCCATACCTCCGGACAGGGAAAATTCACCTTGAAATTCACCTGATGGAGCTTGATAAGCCGCCACCAAGTTGGGAAAAACATATACCCGATCACTCCCCGCTTGTGCGTGATAGGCGCCTTTGACCCCTAGACGGTAATCGATTTCCTTAGCTTGGAACACATAGGCCGCAGACCAATCTACTAATCCTAATCTATAGCCTGATCCTTGGGGATCAAATTGATCCAGGGCGTTTTCTGACCTATGAACCCACATCGCTTGAGCCCTTCCAGAAATCTCCAAATCACCCGCCAGCAAAGAGCTACTGCCCCGGCCCATAGCCATAAATTTAGTCTCTCTAAACCCTAACAAATTTCCTACCCGAGATCCCTCCCAAGCCAGCTCTTGGAGGGTGCCTTGATCAAACTGTACACGTTGATGGACATTCAGCGTTTGAAATCGAGTAGCTAAATCAATCGGCCAAACCATTTGATAACTGGTTTGCATCAATTCGTGCTGTTTTTGGTATCCGTAATAACTAAATGCATCGCTGCTTACCGTTAAGCCTTGAGACAACAAAGCCCCGCTTAAAGATGACTGAGCTTGGGCAACTAGGCGCGCATTTCTGTAAAAAGGATCTTGAAAAAAATCAGTAAAATCACTTTCAGCTCCTCTGACACCCGTAATTATACCGAAATCAGTTCGTCTGCTCAGCGATGTGTTCAGTCCAAACTCCGCCCCATAGCCCTTCAAATTACCCCCTTCAAGAGAAGCAAAATAACGGTATACATCGTGTGCTTTTCGGGTCAATGGAGGTAGTTGGTGTGCTTGTTTTGATCCCCATACAGGACCTAATCCAAAACTGGGGTACGTGTACTTTCCCCCAGAACGGGCTTTGGGCAAAGAATCCCACAAAGGTTGATCTTTCAATTTTTGAGCTGCAGCCGTTGCCGGATCAAACGATTTGACTACGGTTAGCTGTTGTATGCCGAGACTATCTACTGATTGAGCACAAATGAATTGAACAGCCAGAAATGATATGATGGAAAAAATAGAATACTTCATACATTAATTATTCAATGGTTCATTACCCTCCACAGGCATTTGGTCCAAAGCAGCTTGAGCCTTTTCTACCAAAACAGGAAAATCAGTGTAGTGCGCTACCATTGACTTCCAAATAAATGAGGCTTGAAACCAGTCACCTTGAGCTTTAAAATTTTCTGCCATCAACAACAAACCTTGGGCCGACCAGTAAGGATAATCGGAAAAGGCCAATGATTGTTTTTCAATCCACTGATTTGATGCGGACCAATCACCTCGTTGGTGGGCAATTCTGGCTAGGTGATAGGTTCCCTCTGCCCCTACCTCACCCATCCACGTACCGGATAACTGTGTGAGTAACTTTTCTGCTTCCAAATCATTTTTTTCCGCCAAAGCTACTTGCGCGCGCGCCCACAACACATCCTGTTCCACCCGCTCTGGGACTTTTTTGGTGAATGGGAAATCAGCATAGTGCACCGCCTTAGACCAATCTTTTTGATCGATCGACCAACGCAACAAATGATATTTCACCCAGGAGGTCTGATCTGCATCTTTTACCCATTCATCCATGCGTTTAAGCGCTTCAATGACAGGAGGATGGCTGTATCCGAAACGTTCAATACCTAGGGTGGCATATTTAGTCAAAGCTTGTTCCTTTCGTTCTATGTCTTCTTGACTGATTCGGTAATACACCTCCATCGCATTGTCGAGTGCTCCGGATTTCTCCAGGGCTTGCGCCCAGGACCACGAAGCACTTTTCACATACATCCCCTGGGGATATCTTTTTAGGTAATCTGAGAATGCCCGAGCGGCTTCAGCATATTTTTGTTTGGCCATGGCGCTGGAAGCCGCATCATAACTAGCTTGGTCTAACTCCTGAACTTCTGGGTGCACATAACCCAAGGTGGCAACCCATTCGGTGTAAGCCTCCACGTTGGTCTCTTCTATATAAATACGTTTAGCCAAGCCGATGGCTTCCATGGCTACTTGAGTTCGCGGATACTCCTGGGCTATCTTTTGGACCATCGTCAACGCAGATTCGGTATTCGACTCATTGTAGAGCAACAATGATTGGCGCATCATGGCTTGTGATCTAAACGGTGTAGAAATAGGTTGTTTGATGAGCACATCCAATACATCCATCGCTTCCTTAGACTTCCCCCCCAAGATCAGCGTCTGCCCCCACTCAAATCGAGCCTCAAAAGATGAAGCGGTACCGTTGTGTTCCCGAACAAGTCCCTCCAATACGGAGGCTTGTTGGACGAGTTCCCCCATCAATCCATAACTTCGTGCGAGTTGTAGACCTACCTCTATGGATCGATCGCGTCTAACCTCTCTCAAATGGGTATAGGCTTTAGCTGCCTGGGCATAATTCTTATTCATCCAATAGGCATCCGCTAGTCTATTCCACGCGTCCGTCTGTCTGTAATCATTTGACTGACGATGATTGGTGATCCAAGTGAACGCCTCAATGGCAGCCTTCCATCGTTGGGTAGAAAATGCCGCATACCCTCTTTGGTATTGTTGATTTTCCTCAGAAACTGCCTGGTTTTTGAGCGGGTGTTTTTCCAACTGTTGTACGAGATCCCAAGCAGATTTTCCAGAGGAATCTGCCAGTAACGATTCAGCAGACCAGTACAGCGATTTTGCTCCCCAAAGCGACTTTGGCAACCAATCATAAGCCTTTTTCCAAAAATCTGCCGCCTGGCTCCATTGCTCCTTTTGATAGGCCTGGTATCCTTTAGCGTACATCAAATACTGCATCTCTTGTGCCGGCGCACCTTTTGGGTGTTGGTTAATCCACTGATCTGCAGCTTCCCACATACCCCTTTGCACGTACAACTTCAATTGAAGCAACTCCAACTCTGCCCTACGTGTCGAGTTAGGAAAATTTTTGATAAAATCATTGACTAGCGAGAGCACATCTTCGGTGGGGTTACCCAAATCAACGCTTAACTGGGCGTAAGCAGCCCAGGCCTGTTCTTGTAGCGGGAGTGAAAAATCAATTTTTGAGGCTTGTCCAAAAGCTTGCCTTGCTTCAGTATTTTTTTTCAGCTCTAAATAACTTTGACCCAACTGATACCAGGCAGATTGAGCTACATCAGGCGAAGCATCTGTTATTTTGTTCAATACCTCAACAGCTAAATCGTGGCTTTCTGTTTGAGCATACGCATAACCCAGTCTAAACTGATCCGTAGGGGTATTGTGTTCTTGAGTAACTGTTTTGGATAAATAGGGAATGGATTGACTGTATTGACCTAATTCAAAATAGCATTGGCCTAAAATATGGTCCAAGGAAGCTTTTTGGGACGAGGATACTTGAGCATACAATTGTTGAGCCACACTGATGGCTTTGCTGTATTCCTTCTTCCTGAAATAAACATCTGTTTTTAAGTATTCCGATCGCTGATTGAGCGAGGCATCAACAAAAGGATGGTTCCAGTAGTTCAAAGCTTCCTCCCAGGAATCAGTGCGGTAGGCGATATAACCCAGATAAAAACGGGCAGAATCCTTCCAAGATTCATGATCTGCTAAATACCGCCAAGAAATGATTGCCTCAGAAAAATCTTCGACAGCCACCAAAGAAAAACCTTCTTGATACACCTGCTTTAGATAGGCTGGACGATGCAAAAAATCACGACCTACTTGTTTAAAGCGAGCAGCGCTCTGGCTGTAATCTCCCTGGCCAAAGGCGTAATCGGCGAGCACCAACAGCGATTCTTGTATTCCAGGAACATTCGGGTATTTGGCCAGCCATTGAACTAAATCGTTTTCAGCCCCAGCTCGACCCTGAAGTAATGCAGCTTGGTAATAATATCGTTCCATATTTTGTCGCGACAAGAAATCAAGCTCTTGATGATTCGTCAACAAGTCGGACCACAGTTGCGCTGCTGCACCCCACTGCCCTAACTCATAATACCCCAAGGCATCTTGATGTAGTTGAAACGATGTTGGTTGTTGTTGCGCGGATACACCAACAGTGCAAAAAAAACACAACAACAAATAAATCAATGGATTAGATCGCTTTAAAGCCATATATTTTCAGGTAATTGACCGTTGTTTCTCAGAAAAAAACAACTGTTTAAAGATAAATAAATTTGCGGCACACCGGGGACGAATTAAAAAGAACTTGCTACCTTTAGCGACGTATTTACTTATGAAAAATCCCGTACTCAGCCTAGAAAAAGCAGATATTTTCCAAGAACAACACTTGGTCTTGGGTCAAGTTAATGTCGCCGTTTACCCTGGTGAATTTGTTTACCTGATTGGTAAAACAGGCAGTGGAAAATCTTCTCTGATGAAAACCCTCTACGGGGAATTACCACTCACTCAAGGTCAGGGCCAAATCGTAGGATTTGACTTACCTAGTTTGACGGAAAAACAAATCCCATTTCTGAGAAGAAAAATCGGCATTGTATTTCAGGATTTCAAACTGCTGCCCGATCGATCAGTCTTCCAAAATTTGCGGTTTGTACTTCGCGCTACTGGATGGAGAGACGAGGGATTAATTGAGCAAAAAAGCCATGAAGTCCTGGACAAAGTAGGTATGAAAACCAAAGGATTTAAATTTCCCCATGAGCTCTCTGGGGGCGAACAACAGAGAATCTCTATAGCTCGCGCCTTGCTCAATGACCCTGAATTGATCATTGCAGATGAACCCACAGGTAATTTGGACCCAGAGACCAGCGTGGATGTCATGAAAGTGCTTTTGGAGCTAAACGCCTCTGGAAGAACCATTTTAATGGCCACACACGATTACGCCCTCATATTAAAATACCCCTTCAAAACGCTAAAATGCGACCGCGGAACAGTTTTTGAAGTCCAACAAAAAAGTGTATAAATGATTAGACTTGGAATAGACATCGGTGGGTCCGGAATTAAAGGAGCACTTGTCGATGTGCGCACCGGTCAATTGACTACTGAACGATATAGAATACCCACCCCAGTTGAACGCACCCCAGACTCTATGGCTGAAGTGGTGAAGCAAATCGCGGAACATTTCCACTACCAAGGACTGATAGGCGTTGGATTTCCTTCGATTGTCAAACATGGCGTTTGCATGAGTCCTGGCAATTTGTCTCCACTATGGGTTGGACTAAACATTGAAAAATTATTTGAATCCTACACCGGACTACCTTGTGCGGTAATCAACGATGCGGATGCAGCAGCCTGTGCCATTATGGATTACGGCGTAGGAAAAGGCAAAAAGGGATTTATTATCACCATTACGGTAGGCACCGGATTGGGCAGTGGTGCATTTTTAGATGGAAAGCTAATTCCCAACTTTGAACTGGGGCAAATCCCCTACAAAAAACACAAAAAAATAGAGTCCTGGGCCTCTAGTGCTGCCCGAGAAAATGAGGGTCTTTCCTACAAAGAATGGGCTAAGCGCTTCAATAAATTTCTGCATTATGTCACGTTGATCAGCCCACCAGATCTGATTATTTTAGGGGGTGGAATTTCTAAAGAGTGGGAAGAGTTCAGTCCCTTCATCAAATGCAATGTCCCTATTGTCCCTGCCGTTTTGCAAAATCAGGCAGGAATTATTGGCGCCGCAGCAGCAGCCTACCTCCGGGAATTTCCGGAACTGATCCGCGAAGGCCTGTGATTCATTAAAAAAAAGCCACCTGATAGGTGGCTTTTTTAGTAAATATAACAAGTTAGTTAAACGATTTTAAATCGTTTTCTGTCATTTTCAGTCAAGTAAATTTTGCGCAACCTCAAGTTCTTGGGAGTCACTTCTACGTATTCGTCTTTTTGGATATATTCCAAGGCTTCTTCCAAAGAGAATTTCACCGCGGGAACAATCTTGGCTTTATCATCCGCACCTGAAGAGCGAACGTTGGTCAGCTTCTTGGTCTTGGTTACATTCACCGTCATGTCATCACCGCGAGAGTTTTCGCCGATCACTTGGCCTTCATAGATATCCTCGCCTGGATCGATAAAAAACTTCCCTCGTTCCTGCAATTTGTCTATAGAATAAGGAATAGCTTTTCCTTGTTCCATAGAGACCAAAGATCCATTTTGACGTTGTGGGATATCTCCTTTAAGCGGTTGATACTCCAAGAAACGGTGGGCCATAATCGCTTCTCCTGCAGTAGCCGTTAACAATTGATTTCTCAGGCCAATAATCCCTCTTGAAGGGATGATAAACTCACAAATCATGCGGGTACCTTTGGACTGCATCGAGGTCATTTCTCCTCGGCGCATCGAAACAAATTCAACAGCACGTCCGGAAACCTCCTCAGGCAAATCAATGGTTAAATGCTCTACTGGCTCGCAGGCTACGCCGTCAATTTCTTTAATAATTACCTGTGGCTGACCGATTTGAAGTTCATATCCTTCTCTTCTCATGGTTTCAATCAATACAGAAAGATGCAATACACCGCGGCCAAAGACCATAAAACGGTCGGCGCTGTCTGTATCTTCTACTCGGAGGGCCAAGTTTTTTTCCAACTCTTTCTGCAAGCGCTCTTTGATGTGTCTGGAAGTAACAAATTTACCGTCCTTACCAAAGAATGGGCTGTCATTGATGGTAAAGAGCATACTCATCGTAGGCTCATCAATGGCGATAGTCTTCAACTGTTCTGGAGCGTCTACATCAGCCACAGTATCTCCAATCTCAAAGCCTTCAAGACCTACAAGAGCACAAATGTCTCCTGTTTGCACTTCTTTTACCTTGAATCGACCCAAGCCCTCAAACGTAAATAACTCTTTGATTCTTGATTTGATGATACTACCATCTCTTTTGATCAAAGCGATCTGTTGGTTTTCTTTTAAACTACCGCGCTGCAAACGACCGATGGCAATTCTCCCAGTAAATGAGGAGAAGTCCAGTGACGTGATCAGCATTTGTGTATTGCCTTCTTTAGCTTCAAATGTAGGCACATGTTCGAGCACCATGTCGAGTAAAGGCTCAATGTTGGTGGTCACTACTTTTGGATCATGGCTCATCCAGTTGTTTTTGGCTGAACCGTACACGGTTGGAAAGTCAAGTTGCCATTCTTCAGCACCCAGTTCAAACATCAGGTCAAAAACCTTTTCGTGCACTTCTTCTGGCGTACAGTTTTCTTTATCCACCTTGTTGATCACCACGCAGGGCTTCAAACCTAGATCGATCGCTTTTTGCAGTACAAAGCGCGTTTGTGGCATCGGACCTTCAAATGCGTCAACCAACAGCAATACTCCGTCGGCCATGTTGAGTACACGCTCCACTTCGCCACCAAAATCCGCGTGACCAGGGGTGTCAATAATATTGATTTTAGTTCCTTTATAGGTTACAGAAACATTCTTAGATACAATGGTAATCCCGCGCTCACGCTCCAGGTCGTTGTTGTCCAAAATAAGCTCACCAGTGTGTTCGTTTTCACGAAATAGCTGGCAATGGTGCATGATTTTGTCAACCAAAGTAGTTTTACCGTGGTCAACGTGGGCGATAATCGCAATGTTTTTAACTGATGACATAAAAAATAAGGTTATACCCGCTAAGGGCGCGCAAATATAGCTTTAAATATTCGATTGATCCTCGGGCCGAGGTTAAATTAACGCCAAGGCTGTTAACTACCTGATTTTTAGAAATTAACAATGGTAGATCTGATGGCAGTCAAGCGTGTCAATAACCCTTCTAAAAGATCTAGAGACAGCATATTTGCCCCATCGCTTTTGGCATTGGCTGGATCGAAATGTGTCTCGATAAACAGGCCGTCAACTCCAGCGGCAATACCTGCCCTGGAAATGGTTTCAATCATCTCGGGTCTTCCTCCGGTCACCCCGCTGGATTGGTTGGGTTGTTGCAAAGAGTGGGTCACATCCAACACGACAGGAGCGTATTGACGCATCGTAGGAATTCCTCTAAAATCTACGATCATATCTTGGTAACCAAACATGGTACCGCGATCAGTGACCATCACTTGATTGTTTTGACTGTCCAAAACTTTTTGAACCGCATGCTTCATGGCCTCAGGGCTCATGAATTGTCCTTTTTTCAGATTAACTACTTTTCCTGTTTCAGCGGCAGCTACCACTAGATCGGTCTGTCTGACCAAAAAAGCAGGAATCTGTAAAACATCGACATATTCAGCAGCTAGGGCAGCGTCGGAAACTTCGTGTATATCCGTTACTGTAGGCACACCAAAGGTTTGGGAGACTTTGGCTAGGATCTTGAGCGCTTTTTCATCTCCAATCCCAGTAAATGAATCAACCCGGGAGCGATTGGCCTTTTTAAAACTTCCTTTGAACACATAAGGAATCTCCAATCGATCAGTGATTTGCACTATACGCTCGGCAATGCGCAAGGCCATATCCTCACCTTCAATGGCACAAGGTCCTGCTAAAAGAAAAAATTGTTGGCTTTCCGCGTGTTTCAGTTGAGGGATCAAAGACAGATTCATAGGGGTAAAATTTTGCCGACAAAGATAGGTTTATTTCCCAGCAACATACTCCTCTAGGTAGGAAAACCTAGGGGTCAGGGTTCCATCAGGCGTAGTGATTTGGGCTCGGGCCAATACACCCGATTGATCTCCATCAAAAAAGGCGGGCAACACATATTTAGAAAACGCCAAACTAAAGCCCGATGAGGCATCTACCGGAACTTCACAAGGCAAATTATCCACCGCCATCACGGCAAGAGCGCCCTCACTGCGCCAATCACACTCCGACATATCGCTAGGATTTACGCCATAAATAGGGTCCGAAATGGTGGATGACCTCAAGGTACTGGCTATTGGAGCACCGATGTCACAACTGATATCGGCTATGACAGAGATTTTTAAGTCAGGATTTTTTAGGTCATGTACATCTAGCATCATCGGAGCCCCTTTCCCGTAGTAGTGTCCCGCAATAAATAAATCACTGACCGCTGCCCAACGGAAGAAATTATTGGTGTACAACTCGGGGTGGGAAAAAAAATGTTGTTTGTCTACGGGTGATCCCGCATGGAGCTGCACATAGGAACAGACATCAATGGCGGTATACACGGCCTGGGTATATTCGTTAACCAAAAACTCCTCTGGCTCCACACAAAGTATGCCCATCGCATCCAGTATCTCTGCAGCACCAGAACCCACACGACCTTTTCCTGTCAGCACGATCTTCACAGGCGGCATGTTTATTCCCTGCAGCACCGTCTTCAACGCGTTTATGTCTGCTAGGTCACTGGGTTTGGGCAGCTCAAATAGCTCGTGTTTTAATCCATAGGTGCGTATGGCGTGGTAGGCACCCACTACACCTGCATAGTAACCAAAAGCCACCAAACGCTGTCCGTTTTGATCGACAATCACCTCGTGGTCAAACAAAGAAATTCCTTGGGCAAGAATGGCTTGAAGCAAAGCTCTGTTATACGATTGCTTTTTTATGGTATGAGAAAAGAAAAAATACTTTTTTCCCGGTATCAATTGCTCCACTGGAACCTCTTTAACACCCAAGAGCACATCACAAGGGGATAAATCTTCTCTGAGTTGCGCGCCTACCTCTGCGTAGGCAGCATCCGGAAACGCCCTGTGTTTGGAAGGAGCCACAAAGACTTCCACTCCAGGATACTTCAATAAATCTCTACACGCATCAGGGGTGAGCACCACCCTGCGGTCAGGTGGGTATTTGCCCTCGGCAATTAGGCCAAAACGAATCATAAAAAAGGATATACCACTAATTTACGGCTAATCCCACCACTGCACAAATCTTTTCGTAACTTTGCCTCCCCATCTAAGGGGCCGAGTTGGTTTTGACAGCAAGGTCAGTTGGAGGGTAAGCACGTCGAGCGCTGAGAAACAGCTCGTAAATCTCATTTTTCAGACCTTTAAATGGCGAAAATAACTACGCTCTTGCCGCTTAATCTGAATTACAGTAGGATTTAGCCTCGTCCCCACCAGGTGGGGAAGCGAGATGTCCCTAAGAAGCCCTTGTTGTCGGCGTCTTGTCCAGGGGCACCATCAAAGACAACATAGGATCGAAGTAGCTTCGACTGAGGTCCAAAACTAAAGAAGCTAAGCAAATGTTGGGCGGTTTTCGGTCAGACATTTGTCGAAAACCAATCGAAAACTAAACGTGTAGAAAGCTTTTTAATTGCTTGTTTGGACGAGGGTTCAAATCCCTCCGGCTCCACAAAGTGTAACCTTCAACCTTATGGGTTGGAGGTTTTTTGTTTTCACGCCCACCCTAAAACTGTTTTGCACCAAAAATTTCTTCTATATTTAGTTACTTAAATTCTATCATGAAAAAATTGATCAGTTATGCTTTAATCGCCTGTTTGGCCGCATTAAAGCTCCACGCACAGATAACCACTCCAGAAGCGTTTTTGGGTTATCCATTAGGTAAGCGATTCACTCCACACCACAAAATGGTGGACTATTTTAAGGAAGTAGCGGAACAAAATCCGAATATCAAATTGATACCCTATGGGGAAACAAATGAAAAGAGGCCTTTGTTCGTGGCGGTATTGGCCAGTGCGGAAAACATGGCTCGGCTGGAACAAATCAGAACTGACAACCTAAAACGTTCAGGGCTTATTCCAGGAAATCCAACTACTCAGGTACCCATCAACTGGATGTCTTTTAACGTGCACGGAAATGAATCCGTCGGTATGGAAGCAGCGATAGCTACCTTTCACACTTTAGCTGATCCGTCAAATACCCAAGTTCAGTCTTGGCTAAAGGACCAAGTCGTGGTGATCGATCCATGCATTAACCCCGATGGAAGAGATCGATATGCGATGTGGTACAACCAAAAAATGAATACTGTTCTGCAGACGGATCCGCAATCCATGGAGCACAGTGAACCCTGGCCTGGAGGAAGGGCCAACCATTATTTATTTGACCTCAACAGAGACTGGGCGTGGCAAGTTCAGGTGGAAAGTCAACAAAGACTTAAACTTTACCAGCAGTGGATGCCTCAGCTACATATAGATTTTCACGAGCAAGGAATCGACAACCCATTTTACATGGCGCCTGCAGCAGAACCACTTCACGCTCAACTTTCTCCCTACCAACATCAATTCCAAGATATGTTTGGACGTAACACGGCCAAATATTTTGACCAAATGGGTCGTTTTTATTTTACCAAAGAACGTTATGACCTTCTCTATCCCGCCTATGGAGACACCTATCCTATGTACAACGGGGCCATTGGGATAACTATTGAACAAGGCGGCGGAGGAAGAGCGGGAATCGGCATGCGCAACACAGTGGGAGACACTGTTACCCTTGCGCACAGAATTGAAGGTCATTACACCGCAGCGCTTTCCGCAGTGGAAATGACCAGCATTCACAAAGAGGAATTACTCAAACAGTACAGCACTTATTTCCAATCAAATACTTCTGCTCCAAAAGGCAAATACAAAAGTTTTGTCATCAAACGAGAGAGCAACCCCGCGCAACTGGAAAAACTCTTGGCGTTGTTGGACAAAAACGGCATTCAGTACCAAAGAGCTAAATCAAAATCAGGGGTTAAAGGGTACGCTTACCAAAGTGGTCAACCTCAAGCCGTGTTCTCCGTATCGGATCAAGATTTATTGATCAGTGCTTATCAACCAAAATCAGTGTTGACACAAGTGCTTTTTGAGCCCAATCCTCAACTGAATGACTCGATCACTTACGACATTACCAGTTGGTCTATGCCCTATGCCTATGGGCTAAACGCTTATGCTACGGAAGATAAATTAGTGGGGCAGGGTACATTCAACATACCCATAAAAGATATTCAACTACCTGACCAAACGCCAGTGGCCTACATTGCTGCCTGGCAAGGAACCAAACACGCTGCCTTTCTAGCTCAATTACTCCGGGCCAATATTCGGGTAAAGTATGCCGAAAACCCATTTAGCGTAGGTGGAAAAAGCTATCCCCAAGGAAGCTTATTAATCACCAAAGGCGGTAACCAACACCATAAAGATTTTGACCAAAAAGTCATCGAGTTGGCTCGCCAAAATCAGGTTGAACTAGAAACGTCTCTAACGGGTTATGTAGATTCGGGAAATGATTTTGGATCTCCAGAAATTCGAGTCATTAAGGCTCCTAAAATCGCGTTGGTAGGTGGATCTGGCACCTCATCGTTAAACTATGGAGAAATCTGGCATTTCTTTGAGCAAGAGCTTAAATATCCATTGGCCCAACTAGAGGTTTCATCATTAAACAGCGCTGATTTAAGCAAATACGATGTCCTTATACTGCCCTCTTTATTTGGAAGTGCTGTCCAGGATCGATCCAAACAAAAACTCACTGAGTGGGTAAAAGCAGGGGGGAAACTAATCGCTATGGATGGCGCCTTAGGGTTATTTGTGGATCAAGAGGGTTATGGACTAAAAACCTACAGCACAGCAGAGCAAAAAAAGACCGCCGATAAACGGGCAGATGAAATTGCCGCCAAAGAGCGTTTGGCACCCCATAAACAAGCGGAGCGTTTGGCTATTTCAAATGAAGCTACTGGAGCCATCTACCAAGTCACTATGGATACCACGCATCCCTTGGGATACGGCACCCAAGGCATCTACTACACCTTAAAAAACAACAGCAATAGGTATGCCTATTTAGACCATGGAGTCAATGCCGGTATTATCCAATCAGCCAATGCATACAGAACTGGCTTTATTGGATACAAGATCAAAGAGCAAATGGCTGAGTCCTTGGTGATTGGTACCGAACGAATCGGAAGAGGTCACCTGGTATACTTTGCCGACAACCCCATTTTCAGGGGCTTTTGGGAAAGTGGTAAATTGGTGTTGTCCAACGCCATTTTCCTGGTCGGGCAATAGTGCCTTTCAGGGTATGCTGAATAAAAAAACGCCCGAAAGGGCGTTTTTTTATTCGTAGCAGTATACTAAAACTTTGAGCAGATCCT
>JBEAQS010000133.1:0-4439 GCA_041163765.1 Bacteroidota bacterium
ACCGTTAATCAGGGACGGGTTGTTGTTTACTAATGTTCCAATCACGCTTTGTGCGGTTAACACCACTTTATCAGCAGCAGTAGCCTGTCTCATTTTAGTGAGTGCAGGATTAAATCCGCTGAGGTCGGTCAACGATTCGTCTAAAATAACCACGGCATTTCCTGCTCCTGCAGTAAAGGTGATAGTTCTTTTGGTTTTCTCAGCAGCTGAGATGATTCCCAACGAAGCCAACTGAGCAATTCCAGCATTGTAGGCGCCAAAAGCGGCGGCTGAATTCAACATGGTGGCAGTTGCTGCATCAAGCGGAATAGGGTTGTGTGGCACGGTAGTGAAATAAGGAGCGCCCAGTACATTAGGTACATTGGCAATAACTCCTTTAGCGCCTCCTTGAGTCAGGGTTTGAACGATGGCTTGGATAGCGCCCACTACTACATTGGGATCGGAGATATCAGATCCACCATAAGTCGCAGGGTTTAAGTTGCCGGTCTGGTTAACTCCAGCACCACCAGCGGTGGCATAACCCAATACATCATTGTTTCCAATCATCAGGGTAAAGAAAGTCGGTTGTTTGGCCATGGCATCAGCTAAAACAGTCGTTGAAGCACTAGAGGCAAATCGAGCGAAATACGGATTGGCTAGTCCCAGTGGAACACCGGCAAGATTACCATATCCTGGAGCCAATAAATGGTAGCTTTTGGCACCTGGAACCCCCATGTTGTTGAATTTTCCAGATAGTTTATTAGCGATGTTGGTAGCTGGGGTACCATAAACTGTTTTAGGAGCCGGTGAACCAGAGGAAAAATCTAGGTACATGCGGTTTCCTAAAATCTGTTGGCCACCCAAAGTAGCTCCACCAAGGTTGTCCGCCATCAATGGAATATCAAAAGCTCCACCACCAGCTAAAGCCATTCGGCCAGCAATTTGGTTGGGGAAAGAGGCGAGCTGCCCATCAGCAAACAATGCGCCGTCTGAGTAGCCTGCAGTCAGCGAGTTTCCAAGGGCTACGTAAGTAGAAAAGTTGGCTGTTCCTGAGGTGTATTCAATGGGTTCTGGATCAGGAGTTACGACAACAGCGTCTTCAGTACAGCTGTATAAAAAAAGAACACCAGAGAGTAAAGCAAAATATTTTTTCATGGTTGCGAGGTTGATTTAGATTTAGTTGACAGTTGTCAATTCTTATAAAATTAGTTAAATTTTAATACAGCGCAATAAATTGATGTAAAATCACGCGGATTGAGTTAAAAATTCGAGGCTTTTAGCTAAAAAATCTCTCGGGTTTTCTGCGTGGAGCCAATGGCCAGCTTCAGAGATTTCATCGATACGCGCCTTGGGAAAGTGACCTATTATTTGGGGTCGGTCAGCATCGAGTATATAGGTCGATTGCGCCCCCCTTAAAAACAAGGTAGGACCTGGATAATTCATGTCCGGAGGCAAAGCAGTTCCTATAGACTCCATGCTTTGGTAGAGCACAGGTAAGTTTAGTTTCCATCCCAGAGTTTGATCAGGCTTTCGTTCCAAATTCTTTAGCAAAAACTGGACGATGCCTGAGGCCAATCCTTTTTTTTCCAGTAGTTGACCTGCTTCTTGTCTAGAGGCGGGTGGAGTATCTGCCAGCGATTTCATCGCTTCTAAAATATGTAGGTGATGTGGTGGATAGGCCTTTGGGCCTATGTCTGCAACCAAAAGCTGTTGAATGCGCTCAGGTTGGCTGCAGGCTGCCCACATGGCGGTTTTTCCACCCATGGAGTGTCCGATGATTTTTGTCGAAGAAATTCCTTGGTGATCCATATAACGCCACAGGTCTTCCACCATAGTGGAGTAGTTAAACTCTGGGTGATGAAAACTTTTTCCGTGGTTGCGTTGATCGACTAGGTGTACCCTGAATCCTTTGGATTCGTAGGCGTTGCCCAATGTTTTCCAGTTGTCGGCCATTCCCAGAAAACCGTGTAAAATAATGAGGTCTGGACCGTCTCCTTGAAGGTAACTGTGGAGGATTTCCATTAGGACAAGGCGGTTAAGTATTTTTTAATCGTTGTTTCCAATCCCAAATACAAAGCCTCAGCGATCAGTGCGTGCCCGATAGATACTTCATCGAGATGGGGCATTTGTTGTTTAAAGTAAGCTATGTTGTCCAAGCTCAGGTCATGGCCTGCATTGACACCCAATCCTAATTCATGGGCTCTTTGGGCCGCGGCTCTGTAGGGGGCGATGGCGGATTCGCGTTCTCCCTGTGCGTATTTGTGGGCGTAACTTTCGGTATACAATTCAATGCGGTCCGCCCCCGTTCTTTGCGCTGCTTCGATCTGATTCAGCACGGGATCTATAAAAATAGAGGTGCGAATACCCGCTGCTTTAAACACCGAGATATGTGCCTTAAGCTCTTGCTCATAAGCAATGGCATCCCATCCAGCATTGGAGGTCAGGGCCTCGTCAGCATCGGGAACTAAGGTGACTTGGGCCGGCTTGGTTTCCAAAACCAAAGCGATGAACGAGGGGATCGGTTTGCCCTCAATATTGAATTCTGTGGACACTATGGGAGCTAAGGCGCGGGTATCGCTGTAGCGAATATGCCGCTCATCGGGCCTTGGATGTACGGTGATTCCCTGAGCGCCAAAAGATTCAATGGCACGAGCGGCCTGTAGCACATCGGGTACATTTCCCCCTCTTGCGTTGCGCAGAGTGGCTATTTTATTGATGTTCACGCTTAATTTGGTCATGAATTCATAGGTTTGAGCCTGCAAAAATACAAAATCATCCCCCCAGGCAAGGATTAAATGAGTAATTTGCACCTCTATTTGTAGCCTAGATGAAAGGAGAATTAGAATCTTTAACTGATGCTTTGTGGGCAGAAGACTTTCCAGCGCTCAAAGATTATCTAAGCGCCTGGCAGAAAGCGCATCCTGATGCTGATGCCTATGCATGGGCGGAGGCTTTAAATACCACAGGCACCTTGATGGGTGTCCGTTTTGGACAAAGCCACCTTTCCCTTTCCGATCTGGTGCATTTGTTGGATCAGTCAGCCATTGAATTAGTCTACCTATATAAGGTCCCTTTGGATCATGGGGTTCTTTACTGCGTATTGGTACAAGGAGATATGCCTCCCGTTTTTGAATTGATGTACCGCAAAGGGTATGACTTGGTATTTGCCGATGGCTGGATGCCTAAAGACAGTGGTGCGCAAGACCACGCAGCCTACTTACAAAAGTATTTGGGAATCTGATGAAGGTAGCGCTCTACGGATATAAACCTACCCATGAGGCCTTACTCACCGTTCGGTCATTTATCGATTTGGCCTACGGGAGTTCTGATGAATTGATCATAGAACAAGGGCTTTTGGCGCAAATCAAGCATTATTGGCCAGAGTTGGATTACCCCGCGTATGACGAGGTACAAGGCCTTGGATCCGATGTTGACTTGATGATCAGTTTTGGCGGAGATGGAACCATGTTGCGGTCGGTTACGTACATCAAAGATTCAGGGATTCCGCTAGTCGGGGTCAATACCGGTAGGCTTGGATTCTTGTCTACACTGGATCAAGAGGACATACACTTTATTTTATCTGACTTTAAAGCAGGCGCTTATACGCTGGATGAACGCACCTTGTTGCATGTGCAGCAAGATCAGCCCAACAACTGGCAAGTGCCGTTGCCCATAGCGTTAAATGAAGTGACCGTCAGCCGAAAAGACACTACTTCGATGATTACGATTGAAACCTATCTAGACGGCGAATACCTCACCCACTACTGGGCTGATGGGTTGATTATCTCCACGCCCACCGGTTCAACGGGCTATTCTCTGAGTTGTGGCGGGCCCGTGGTTACTCCGGGTTCAGGAGTCTTAGTTATTACACCCATTGCCCCTCACCACCTAAACGCCCGACCCATGGTGATTCCCGATACTACTAAAATCAGTTTGAGGGTGACTGGTCGAGAAAAACAACACTTGGTTTCTATGGATTCTCGCTTGGTGTCCGTGGACAACGAGCAGTGGATTTACATAGAAAAAGCACCATATACCATTAAGATGGTGGAATATGCCTCAGAACGATTCTTGAAAACACTGCGCAAGAAGATGATGTGGGGTGAAGACAAACGCAACTGATGAAGAGGTTTTTGCGACAAATCATCCTATTAGCGTTGTTGTTTTACAGCTGCTCAGTTTCTGCACAGCGCTATGAGCTCGGAATCATGGGCGGTGGTGCCAACATGATTGGCGATGTCGGCAGCACACAATACATCAATCCCGACAGCCCAGCTGCTGGTATCTTGTTCCGGTGGAACAACAGCATGCGCTATGCTTGGCGCGCATCTGTAATGCACACCAATCTCCGTGCAGAAGATCGATTATCCAACGATCCGTACAGAAAATTAAGAGGTTACACCGCTCAAAACAGCTTAACCTCACTCTCTCTTGGACTGGAGTTTAATTACCGCAATTTT
>JBEAQS010000134.1:0-3435 GCA_041163765.1 Bacteroidota bacterium
CAAAATAAGCCTGTGCGTAATTAGGATATTTTATTCTATATTTGCACCCTGTTTGAAAACCAATCAGATACATAAAAATCATTAAACCAATATTGGCATGTATTTAAGCAAAGAAGTAAAGACGGACATCTTCCAAAAACATGGAGGTGACGCGAAAAACACAGGGAACACAGAAGGTCAAATCGCCTTGTTCACCTTTAGAATTAACCACCTTACTGAGCACTTAAAAAGAAACCGCAAGGATTTCAACACAGAGCGCTCACTGGTAAAATTGGTAGGTAAAAGAAGAAGCCTCTTAGATTACCTAATCAAGACAGACATTTTGCGCTACCGCGCCATTATTAAGGAACTCGGTATCCGTAAATAACCTAAAAGGGAAGCGATGCTTCCCTTTTTTGCATTAAAAGCCAACTGCGACGTTTTTCACTGGTCACACACAACAACACAACCTGACCGTCCAGCAGACGGGACCAATGTCGAACAACCTCCGGGTAAAACAAAAAGAATGATACCAAAAGTATTTAAACAAGAAATTCAATTGGGTGATGGGAGAACCATTACCCTAGAAACAGGTAAACTGGCCAAACAAGCCCATGGTTCAGTTGTAGTTCAATCAGGAAAATGCATGTTGCTGTGTACCGTGGTGTCTAACTACGATCAACAAGACATCGATTTTCTACCCCTAACCGTAGATTACCGCGAAAAATTTGCCGCTTCTGGTCGTTATCCAGGTGGATTCTTTAAAAGAGAAGCTCGCCCAAGTGATGGAGAAGTGTTGACCATGCGTCTAGTAGACCGTGTGTTGCGCCCTTTATTCCCTAAAGATTACCACGCCGAAACCCAAGTGATGATTCAGCTGATGTCTCATGACGAGGAAGTGATGCCTGATGCTCTAGCGGGATTGGCTGCTTCTGCAGCTATTCAGCTTTCTGACATTCCCTTTGAATGCCCTATTTCTGAAGTGCGCGTGGGCCGTATCGACGGTCAATTCATCATTAACCCAACACGAGCTCAACTCGAAGTATCCGATATCGATATGGTGATTGGTGCATCCGCTGATTCAGTGATGATGGTGGAAGGTGAAATGAAAGAAATCTCAGAGGAAGAGATGGTAGAAGCCATCGCATTTGCCCACCAAGCGATTAAAGTTCAGTGTGCTGCACAAGTGGCCCTAGCTGAAGCCGTAGGCAAAAAAGAAGTGCGTACTTACACGCCTGAAGCAAGTGATGAGTCGTTGGCTCAGATCGTGAGAGAACGCGCTTACGACAAAGTGTATCAAGTAGCTCGTCAGGGTTCTTCTAAAAAGGAACGCAGCAGCTCATTTGCCGCCATCAGAGAAGAAGTACTGGCTAGTTTTTCAGAAGAAGAACGCGCTGAGAAAAGCGGTTTGATCAAAAAATACTACAGCAAAGCGGAAAAAGAGGCCGTACGCGATTTGACCCTTAATGAAGGGCTTCGTCTCGACGGAAGAAAAACTACAGATATTCGACCCATCTGGTGTGAGGTAGATTACCTTCCATCTACCCATGGATCTGCTTTGTTTACCCGTGGTGAAACCCAAGCGCTTGCTACGGTAACCCTAGGAACTTCCAGAGAGGCCAACCAAATCGATATGCCTTCTTTTGAAGGAGAAGAAACGTTCTACTTACACTATAATTTTCCCCCATTCTCCACCGGAGAGGCACGCCCCATCAGAGGAACATCTCGTCGTGAGGTAGGTCATGGTAACTTGGCACAGCGAGCGCTTAAAGGAATGGTACCCGCAGATTGTCCGTACACCGTGCGCGTGGTCAGCGAGGTCTTGGAATCCAATGGATCTTCCTCTATGGCAACTGTATGTGCCGGAACTATGGCGTTGATGGATGCTGGTGTTCAAATGACTAAACCTGTGTCAGGTATTGCCATGGGCTTGATCACCGACACAAAAACAGGCAAATATGCCGTTTTATCGGATATTCTTGGGGATGAGGATCACCTGGGAGATATGGACTTTAAAGTAACTGGTACGGCAGATGGAATCACTGCTTGCCAAATGGACATTAAAGTAAAAGGGCTTTCCTACGAAATTTTGGTAAACGCCTTAAAGCAAGCTGCCGCTGGCAGATTGCATATCTTGGAAAAGTTGGTGGAAACCATCGATGCCCCTAGAGCTGATGTAAAAGCTCACGCACCAAAAATGATCACTACCCGTATTCCAAATGAATACATTGGTGCCTTGATTGGTCCAGGAGGAAAAGTGATCCAAGAATTGCAAAAAACCACCAAAACAACAATCGTCATCAACGAAGACCCGATTACCGAAGAAGGGATTGTGGAAATTTTAGGTACCAATCAAGCAGGTATTGATGCGGTATTGGCCAAAATTGATTCATTGACCTTTAAACCCGTAGTAGGCCAAGTATATCAAGTAAAAGTCATCAATATCCTAGATTTTGGGGCTGTAGTTGAATACTTAGACGCACCGGGCAACGAAGTGTTGCTACACGTGTCAGAACTAGCTTGGGAACGCACCGAAAACGTTACTGACGTGGTGAACATGGGCGATACTTTTGAAGTTAAATACTTTGGTGTAGACCCTAAAACCAGAAAAGATAAGGTGTCTAAAAAAGCCTTGGTCCCTAAGCCGGAAGGTTACGAGTCAAGACCTCGTCCTGAACGCAAAGACAATGACCGTGGTCCAAGAAGAAACGACCGAAGAGATGATCGCAGAGATGACCGAAGAGACCGTCCAGAGCGTTCCGACCGAGCACCTCAAAACGATGCTCCTCAAGAGGATTAACTCACCAAACGCCCGAAAATAATTTCGGGCGTTTTTTTTATACTATTTTGTAACCTTTTTACGTTTTACACGTATAATAAGGGTGTGCTACAAAGCGCACCATTAAACGCCCATACATACATGAGACAACTCAAGATTACCAAACAGGTAACCAATAGAGAAACCGCGTCATTAGATAAGTATTTACAAGAAATTGGAAAAGTAGATCTGATCACTGCTGAAGAGGAAGTAGAACTAGCACAACGCATTAAAGCAGGTGACCAGCGAGCTTTAGAAAAACTGACCAAAGCCAATTTAAGGTTTGTGGTCTCCGTAGCTAAACAATACCAAAACCAAGGACTTACTTTACCGGATTTGATCAATGAGGGAAATCTTGGTTTGATTAAAGCAGCTCAGCGATTTGACGAAACACGTGGATTTAAATTTATTTCCTACGCGGTTTGGTGGATCCGCCAATCGATTCTTCAAGCCCTAGCAGAACAATCCCGTATTGTGCGTCTTCCGCTGAATAAAATTGGTTCGATTAACAAGATCAACAAAACATTTGCCTTCCTAGAGCAAGCGCATGAGCGCCAACCTTCTGCAGAGGAAATAGCCAAAGAGTTGGACATGACTGTGGAAGATGTGAAGCAATCACTTAAAAACTCAGGGCGCCA
>JBEAQS010000135.1:0-5791 GCA_041163765.1 Bacteroidota bacterium
CCCCCTAGTCTAAGTCCGCAAAAGACTCTTTTGGACAGGTGCTTGACTATGGGCGTTTTGCTGGGTCCCATACCCATGATTCCGCTCCACCTTTGGTCTATGTCAACCTCTTGATCGGGTAGGATAACTTCGCGGAGCAAGTACATCAAGCGATCTTGTATCAGGTCTGTCAACCCAAATTGTGTGGTTGTTTCCCCTGCGATATCTAAGTTTCTACCACCGCCTAACAGGAGGCGCTGACCTACATTTCTAAAATAGTAATACCCTTGGTCCAGGTGAAAAACTCCTTGGATGTGCAATCCAGGGATCGGCTGGGTGATCAACACCTGTGCCCGAGCGGGCAACACTTCCTCTGGTGTAAGCTGCTGACCAAATCCGTTGGTAGCAATGAATAAATAGCCTGTAGTGAAGGAGCATTCTGCCAAAGCAACCTCCACCCCAAAAGGGGCTTCTTCATAGCCGAGCACTTCCATGCCGTACAGCACTTCGATTCCCTTTTTGCGCACCAAAGCCAACAGACGGGACATCATGGCCCCAGTGTCTATTTGCCCCTCAAAAGGACTGGAGATGTACTGGGGCAGAACACCTTGGAACCCAAAACTGTTTTTCTTGAGCCTAAAGGGCGCGCTGCCAAAAACCGGGGTCAGCAATTCATTGATGCGAGGTAGATCCGTCAGACACTGTTCAAATATAGATTGGTCTTGGCTTAAGAACACCTCATGACCACCGTGCCTTTGGTAATCCATGGCCTTGGGGCCGAGCAAACTGCGCAAGAGCGCCACGCCGCGATAACGTCTTTGGACCAAATCAACCACCGCCTCAGGTCCGTACAATGATAAATCGCTCGAGAGCTCAGAGATGCTGCCAAAACATGAAAAACCCGCATTTTTAGTACTGGCTCCCCGAGGCAAAGCGCCTCGTTCCAATACCAAAATGCGGGCTGTCGGGTGCATGCGTCTCAATTCAAGAGCCGCGTTTAAACCAACTATTCCTGCACCCACCACTACAAAGTCAACCTGATCGAACCAGGTTTGGCGTTCCCAAAAACTAAATGAGTGCGCGTTCAGAGTGGGTCGGTTTTAAAATTGCTATTCTTGTGGTGCTTCCATGACAAAGCTTTCCATGAATTTAGTCGTATAATTCCCGGCTAAATAATCCGGATGATCCATCAACTGCCTATGAAACGGAATGGTCGTTTGGATACCTTCGATCACAAACTCATCTAAAGCGCGCTTCATCTTGAGGATAGCTTCCTCTCGGGTCTGTGCGGTCGTGATTAATTTGGCGATCATGGAATCGTAATACGGCGGAATGACGTAGCCGCTGTATACGTGGGTGTCCAATCGAACTCCGTGACCCCCTGGCGTGTGCAGGGTAGTGATCTTTCCTGGGCTCGGCCTAAAGTCGTTGTACGGATCCTCGGCATTGATTCTGCACTCTATGGAATGCAGCTTAGGCAAATAATTCTTTCCGGAAATGGGCACACCAGCAGCTACTAAAATCTGCTCTCGGATCAAATCGTAGTCGATGACTTGTTCGGTGATCGGATGTTCTACTTGAATCCGCGTATTCATTTCCATAAAATAGAAATTCCGGTGCTTATCCACCAAAAACTCGATGGTTCCTGCCCCTTCATAACCGATAAATTCCGCCGCTTTAACCGCCGCTTTACCCATATCCTCACGCAGCTTGTCGGTCATAAAAGGAGAAGGGGTTTCTTCGGTCAGTTTTTGGTGTCTTCTCTGGATGGAACAGTCTCTTTCAGAGAGGTGACACGCCTTGCCGAATTGATCGCCAACCACTTGAATTTCGATGTGTCTGGGCTCTTCAATCAATTTTTCCATGTACATTCCCCCGTTTCCGAAAGCAGCCGTGGCTTCTTGCACCGCACTGGTGAAGAGTTTTTCCATCTCCTCTTCTTTCCAAACGGCGCGCATTCCTTTTCCTCCACCTCCTGCAGTGGCTTTGATCATTACAGGATAACCTATTTTAAGGGCTGTTTTTTTAGCGTGCTCCACGTCTTTTAGCAAACCTTCAGATCCTGGAACAGTGGGTACGCCAGCCTTTTTCATGGTTTCCTTGGCGGTAGCTTTGTCTCCCATCTTGTCGATCTGATCGCCGGAAGCTCCGATAAACTTGATGTTGTGTTCGGCACAAATACGGGAAAATTTGGCGTTCTCCGACAAAAAGCCATAACCAGGGTGAATAGCGTCTGCATTGGTGATCTCCGCGGCAGCGATAATGTTCGGGATTTTTAAATAAGACTCTTTGCTCGCTGCTGGACCTATACATACGGCTTCATCGGCAAATCGAACATGAAGACTTTCCTCATCGGCCTTGGAATAAACCGCTACAGTTTTTATCCCCATTTCCTTGCACGTGCGGATAATGCGCAGCGCAATTTCGCCTCTATTGGCAATTAATATCTTTTTAAACATCGCTTTTTTTTTGGTTGCGCTTAAGCTGGATCTACCAAAAACAATGGCTGATCAAATTCTACTGGGCTGGCGTCATCCACCAATACTTTCACGATTTTTCCGCTGATTTCCGCTTCAATCTCGTTGAATAGCTTCATGGCTTCAACCACACATAAAGGAGATCCTGGTTTAATTTCACTGCCAACATCCACCAAATTAGGCTTGTCTGGAGATGACTTTCTGTAGAAGGTACCAATCATGGGTGACTTAATGGTCACATACTTAGCCTCTTCCACAGGTGCAGCCGCAGGGGTAGCAGGGGTAGCTGCTGGTGCAGCAGGGGCCGCCTGAATCATCTGTACTGGCGATTGAGTATAGGTGACTACCTCAGCTTCAGGCACATAAGTTCCTCCTGTTTTGATGGTAATTTTAATATCATCTGTTTCCAATTTTACTTCGCTTGCCCCCGACTTGGCGACAAACTTGATCAGCTGTTGAATTTCTCTAATGTCCATGTTCCCGTTGATTTATAGTTGATATGGTTATTGTTCAGGGTTTGTATCGTAGGCCCAAGTCAAATAGATGGCCCCCCAGGTAAATCCTCCGCCAAATGCGGCAAATACTAGACGATCTCCTGCGTGTAATTGGTTTTCATAGTCCGCTAAAAGCAAAGGTAAGGTAGCGGAAGTCGTGTTTCCGCAGCGTTCGATATTGCGCATTACCTTGTTTTCTGGAACGCCCATCCGCTGCGCGGTAGCGTCGATAATTCGGTTGTTGGCTTGGTGAGGCACCAACCAGTGAACCGTGTCGTTGGTCAGTGCGTTGCGCTCCATGATTCGGGCGGCCGCGTCAGCCATATTGGATACAGCAAACTTAAACACGGTCTTTCCATCCTGGTAGACGTAGTGTTGTTTGTTGTCTAAAGTCTTTTGTGATGTAGGCAACAAGGACCCCCCTGCTTCGATGCGCAGAAAGTCTCTACCCACCCCATCAGAGCGTAAATAAGCATCTTGGTATCCCAACCCATCTTGGTTGGGCTCAAAAAGCACCGCCCCAGCCCCATCACCAAAAATGATGCAGGTAGCTCGGTCTTGGTAATCGATGATCGAAGACATTTTGTCCGCACCGATTAACAATACTTTTCGGTACATCCCCGAAGCAATATAGGCCGCGGCAGTAGACATGCCATAGAGAAACCCAGAACAAGCCGCTTGAAGGTCAAAGGAGAACGCCTCTGTGGCTCCGATAGCCGAAGCCACATAGGCCGCTGTTGAAGCCACCATCATGTCCGGCGTAGCCGTAGCTACAATGACCGCATCGATTTCTTTAGGATCGAGTTTCTTTTTTTGAAGTAACGACTCCGCTGCTTTGATAGCGAGATAAGAAGTCCCTAAGTTGGGGTCCTTTAAAATTCTGCGCTCTTTGATCCCTGTTCTCGAGGTAATCCACTCGTCGTTGGTATCCACCATTTTCTCCAACATAGCGTTGGTTAACACGTGTTCTGGCAAATAAGAACCAACAGCAGTAATCGCAGCAGTGATCTGACTCATCTAAGGGCAATTTGAGGGCAAAAATGCGCCAAAAAGCGCAATTTTGAGCAAAAATTAATCAAAATTATCTGTTTTTGTTCAAAACTCGCTCAAAACAGCCCATTTATAAACAAAAAAACTCCCGCCTGTTCGGGCGGGAGTATATCGATCAAGGAATCTTAAAAATTAGGCAGTAGCTGCTTCGGTTTTGTCAACCAAAACTTGACCTCTGTAGTACAATTTTCCTTCATGCCAGTGGGCTCTGTGGAACAAGTGTATTTCGCCAGTAGTTGGGTCTTTAGCCAATGTTGGGGCTACAGCCTTATAATGAGTTCTTCTTTTGTCTCTTCTGGTTTTTGAGGTCTTTCTCTTGGGATGTGCCATGACTATTCCTTTTTATCGTTGATTAAATTCTTTAATGCATCCCATCGGGGATCTGTATTGTCTTCTTTACCCGCTTCGGGCTCTCTCACTTCTTTAACGCTAAATTTTTCCAGCAGTTCAATGGCTTCGTTTTGCAACGTGCCGTCGAGCACCCCTGGGTGAACGCGTTTTTGAGGAACGGCCAATACCACCATTTCATAGAGGTATTGAGCGATATCTACCTGATGTTCCATATGGGGTAAAATGAGTAAACTTTCGTTTTCATCATTAAACTCCTCCCCAAACTTCACCACCAAATCCAATTTTGCCTGAATAGGCAAATCAAATAACTCTCCAGTAACATCACAGGGAACACGCACACTGCCTTGGGCAGTAAACGCAAACTCCATCATGGTGCTCATCTTGTTGAGCTGGACAGTAACTTGGATTTGAGTAGATATAAACTCCTCAAAATCAAATTGTTGAAAGAACTTTTCTCCAAGTACAAAATCAAAACTGTGCGTTCCTTGCTTAAGTCCTGAAAAAGGAATGATGTATTCCTTGTTTTTCATGAGGTATCAGTTTAGGCAATGTAGTTGGGCCAAAGGCGGGTGCAAAGATAGGAATATTTAGAAATTTACCAACAAAATGATGTTAATAATCCACCTACTCGGCTTGTGGTGCTGGCTTTGGTTTTTTGGTCGGCTTTTTATCCTGTAACACCGCTTTCTTTAAGGGGTTTTTTGACCAGAACACGTAGTCTTTTCGCAGCCGATAAATGTTTATCGCTTCGTATACCGCGGCGTGAAATGAACTGTGGTCTGCTCGTCCGGACCCCGCAATATCAAAAGCGGTTCCGTGATCTGGCGAAGTGCGCACGTGGGAGAGCCCCGCTGTAAAATTGACACCTTGACCAAAGGAAAGGGTTTTAAAGGGAATCAGGCCCTGGTCGTGGTAAGCCGCCAAGACAGCGTCAAACTGACGGTAAGTGCCCGATCCAAAGAACCCATCGGCGGCATAGGGGCCGTAAACCAGGTGTCCTTTAGCGGCGATTTCTTGAATAGTGGGTTTCAGCACTTCATCGTCCTCAGACCCGATCACCCCTTTGTCTCCATTGTGTGGGTTGATGCCCAACAAAGCGATTTTTGGCTTTCTGATGCCGAAATCTTTGACCAATGAATCCATCATCAGCGACACTTTCTCGCGAATCATCTGTGGGGTAATCGCCTTAGAAACCTCTTTTACGGGCAAGTGATCGGTCAAAAGCCCTACCCTTAAGGTGTCGCTGACCATAAACATCAGGCTTTTACCGCCCAGCTCTTGGGCCAAATAATCGGTATGGCCCGGAAATGAAAAAGAAGGTGATTGGACATTGCTCTTATCTATGGGAGCGGTGACCAGCACATCAATATCTCCTTGCTTTAGCGCCGCTACAGCAGCTACCAAAGATTCGATGGCTTTTTTTCCTGAGTCTTCTGTAGG
>JBEAQS010000136.1:0-4807 GCA_041163765.1 Bacteroidota bacterium
CAAACTTCGGGATTGGAGTATTACATCGTGGAACAGGACATGGTTTTTGACGGCATGCAGCCCTTAGAAGCGATTAAAATCAGCCACGATAACCTCACCAAGTTTGGATTTCACTAGTGTCTAGGTTTTCAACTCTGTTGGTGGTATTTCTGTTTCAGTCCTCTTGGGGGCAAATGACAGTTACCACCACACCGCTTTCTTTTTGGATCAACGAGACGTCTGGTTTAGAGCGCATAGGTGACCAATGGGTCACCCACAACGACTCAGGGGGCAGCCCAACACTTTATTTTTTCGATGCCCATGGGAAAATCAATAAAAAAAAGAATCTGGAAAATCTCACCAATAGAGATTGGGAAGACATCACCAAGGACGACACCTATTTTTATATTGCGGATACGGGGAATAATTTTGGCAACCGACAAGACCTAACCATTTATCAGGTTCACCAGAAGTATTGGACGACCAAAGCCATTAATATAAGCTATTCGGACCAGAGAAATTTTGCCAAAAGATCCAAACATCCTTTTGATGCGGAGGCGCTTGTACACTACAAGGGTCGACTGTTGCTTTTTTCCAAAAACAGGGAAGATCAATCGACCCAACTTTATTGGGTAGACAAAACCAAGCCAAAACAGGTGCTCAAGGCATTTGCGACCTGGGAGGTAGGCTCCTTAATCACCGGGGCAGATTACGACCCTAAGTCCAACACTCTAGCGCTCACCGGTTATGGTTTTGACGGAGTTCAATACCTTTATGTGGTACCTGATTGGGACCCGAATCAACCTCAAGCGGCCCACATCCAAAAGTACGAGATCCCTGTAGGAAAAGCACAAATCGAGGCGGTCAAAATAGACACACCTCGATCGTTTTGGGTCACCACAGAGATGGCGGGAATCAGCGGCCCCAAACTGATGCATCTTACCTTAGATCCCCTATAGATCTGTGTAGTAGTGGGTAAAAAAGAAATCTAGTTCGCTCACTTTTTTCACGTTGAAGCTCACAGTTCCGTGGGTTGTCTCCTGTCCTGAAAGCCCCGGCCCCACAATGGTCGCCAGCACCTGCCTTCTGGAAAACACTTGCTGCCCTCTAAGTTTTGTGCCTCCCGCTTTAATGGTCACACCTACTTTGACGGTTGCTTTGGGCGTGGGAATAATTTTACCTTCTTTGAGGTCAAACCCAGCGCTGAGCTCTGCACTCGTAGAGGCGCTTCCGCTGAAGTGATGCTCGCTGAACACCACTAAGAGCTCTTCGTTTTCCGATTGATTCCAGTCCGCATCAAATTCCAAATACACGGGATGCCAAAGATTCATGGAAGCTTGTTGGGCCCTAAATCGAATTTTGCCAATAGCGTAGTTTTTACCGGAAGGCACCACGACTCCATTGCTGATACTGGGCACTCCATCTGGACTAGCTCGCCAAAAGGACAATTTTTGATGTGTCGCACCAAAACCCAACCAGGAACGCGTGTTGAGTTTAATCATAGGGATCACCGTACTCAGCACATCTTCTTCCAGCACATCCTCGTGGTTCACGTTGTAGGGCAACAACAAGGGAACAGCAGCAGTTGGTGGAGGCAGATATCCTGAACTCCCACCAGAAGCGGTACCCGCGGGAAACACCTCTACAGCGTCGCATGTACCGCCAGACAAATCACACGGATCAATGGGTCCCAACACCCAAATAGCCTCTTCAAACAAATCGTCATTGGTCACCATGCCTGCCGACGTAGGGATTGACCCAGGGCCATCCCACGTCCAGGCTTCATTGGATTGGGTGTCAAAATCTGGCACGTAGGTCAGTGTAATCAAGGCCTCTGATTTGGCGCTGCTCTGAGATTTGTCTGCCGAGTGCAGTTGATAGAGCTGAAGCGGATCCTCGGCCAACAGATTTTCCCAGTAGCTTCCCTTTTGTGCAGTTCTCTCAGATTTTATCCCCGCACTCAGCCTAGGAAATCGCTCTGGATCGCTGTCGAGCAAATGGTTTGCCGCCGATATAAACAACGAACTCGTTAGGGGCTGTGTTTTTTGGTAGCTGGCGTCCATGCTGAGGTCTTCTCCGCGCAGTCGTCCAGTGTTGATTTCCCATAGCGCCGCCAAACTCACCGCGGGGTGGGCGGGATCTAGTTGAGTCATCATGCCGTACACCTCTTGGGCCACTGCGGGATCGCTTAACGCGGCCCCGATCAGCTGTGTGATCTCCGCCCGAACAGGTTGATGGGCCATCGCGCCGATACTAGGGCCCTCACTTTGGGTCTGTGTTTCCATTTCTGATTGGGAGCAAGCCCCCAATAACAGGACGGCTAAGCCTAAACTCAGCGCAGGTGCATTCCATTTATTTTTCATCGCAATTAGATTAATGGCGCTGTAGGATGCAGGGACTTTTTTTTGGGTTCAGACAAATGACTTGAAATGAACACATGAACAAAGGAATATTTGCCCAGAGGTAATAATCTCTAGTTCAGAAGAAAAACAACGTTCTCTTAACAATCATTAACGACACCTTAACGGAGCGAAACACATAAGGGTTGTACTTTTGTCGTATCAAATCATTTGAGTTGGTTTAGTTTAGTTTGAAAAGTCCGTTCCGAGCTGGTTACTCGAAAACGGACTTTTCTATTTTAATAACCACCAGACGCCTCCTAACCTTTTGGTAACCTCTGGGCAACAGGGAAATAACTATAGGATAATCTTGAGTTGATCTACCCTGAGTTTTCCATTTATTTATTTGTACCAAAGCTCAATGAATGCCCCAAAAACGCAAAGCCAAAAACCAAAGAGCGCTTGACCTCTTGGTTTTATCGGATGTGCATCTGGGCACCTACGGGTGCCATGCCAAAGAATTATTGCAGTACCTCAAGTCCTTGGAGCCCAAGGAAGTAGTGTTAAACGGAGACATTGTCGACATCTGGCAATTTTCGAAGAACTATTTCCCCAAAACACACCTCAAGGTGATCAATCACCTCTTAAAGTGGTCGTCTAAAGGAATTAAGGTGCATTACATCACCGGCAACCACGACGAGTTTTTGCGAAAGTTTGACGGCACGAGTATGGGGGGGCTGGAGATCAAAAACAAACTGGTGTTAGAGCTACAAGGACAAAAGACGTGGATCTTTCACGGGGATGTATTCGACGTCACCATGCAATACTCCAAGTGGCTTGCCCGATTGGGTGCAGTCGGCTACGACACCTTGATTTTGATCAACCGAGCGGTGAATTGGACGCGGATGAGGTTGGGCCAAGATCGAATTTCTTTCTCCAAACAGGTGAAGGAAAAAGTGAAGAAGGCGGTGTCCTTCATCAATAGTTTTGAACACACGGTGGCGGAAATCGCTTTAGAAAACCAGGTGGGGGCGGTGGTATGTGGACACATCCATCACCCGATCATCAAGGATATTGAAACCCCAAGAGGTACAGTAACCTATTTAAATTCAGGAGATTGGGTGGAAAGCCTGACCGCCCTGGAATACCACAAGGGGTCGTGGTCTTTGTATCAACACGACCTCAATGAAGTGTTAGAGGACAACGACACCCCAGAGGCGATCGATCGGACACCTAAAGAGTTATTTGCCGATATCTTGACCAACATTAAAACCAAAGCTTCGTTATGAACATTTTGTACGCTTTGCAAGGTACCGGAAATGGGCATGTAGCTCGGGCTTTAGAAATTGTCCCCATTCTGAACAACCGAGGTCATGTAGATGTGGTGGTGAGTGGAGATGAATCACAGGTAGCGCTGCCTTTTGACGTGATGAAACACTATCGGGGCATCACGTTTAAAATGAATAAGTCAGGTGGAATCAGTCTTTGGAAGTCGTTGCTCCACTTTAGGTTGTTTGCCTTTTTGCGGGATGTATGGACCTGTCCGGTGAAGAATTACGATTTGGTGATTGTCGATTTTGAACCGGTGGTGGCCTGGGCTTGTGTGCTCAGGGGTGTCAAGTCCGTGGGAATGAGTCACCAATTGGCTGTTTTGGCCCCCAAAGCTCCGAAGGCCATTGAAGGGAGGTTGTTGGGAACGGCGATTCTTAAGTACTACGCACCTACCTTTGATCAAGTGGGTTTTCACTTTCGCAAATACAACAAACGCATCTACGGGCCAGTAATTCGCTCAGAGGTTCGGGAGATGCAGCCCAGAAAAAGAGGATTTTACCTGGTGTATTTGCCCGCATATTCCCTGGAGCACCTCAGAACTTATTTTGGGGCATTTCCGGAAATTCGCTGGAAGATTTTCACCCGACATACCACACAAAAAATTGAAGAAGGCAACGTTAAGGCTTATCCCATCGATCAGGAGAAGTTTCTTAAGGCGCTAAAGAATTGCAGTGGCGTGATTTGTGGCGCTGGATTTGAGCTTCCAGCTGAAGCGCTTTACCTCCAGAAAAAATTGATGGTGGTGCCCATCAAAGGCCAATACGAACAGGCCTGCAACGCCCTTTCTCTTCAAGAATTAGGGGTGCCTGTTTTACAAGAACTCAACCCCCAGTCGGTGGCTTTAGTCCAAAATTGGATCGAAAACAAGCAAGAGATCTCGATGGACTTTTCGGACAAAACCTCTTTTATCATCGATAGGGTGATTATAAGAAATTGCCTGCAAAGCCAGCTGGTTTAGGGCTGCCTTACAGGCAATTTTCCAGGTAGAAACAATTGATTTAGATCGGCAACTCGAAACCAGCCCTGTAGGTTTTGGAGACAAATTGATTGACCTCATCCAGGTTAGTGATTTTCATGTTGGCACCATCCCAATACAATTTCTTGCGCCCAAAATAACTTTGGTTTCCTTGAGCATCTTCTCGGCGCATCTGGTGTGC
>JBEAQS010000137.1:0-16472 GCA_041163765.1 Bacteroidota bacterium
ATACGCCAATAATTACGAGTACAACAAAGCGGTCTACATGATGAGTAATATTCCGCTTTGGGACAACGGGTTTTTACTGCTCAAGTCTGATGACCGCACCAGTGGATCTCCGATAGGTACCTTAAATTATCAAACCTACACATCCTTGGAACAGGTCAACCGAACCCTGAGGGATCAAAAGGATCAACTCCAATGCATTGTAGGCCCAAAAGACATCGCTCATTCCCTAGGTTTTGGACTAACACAACGTCCTTTACTCCACGAATATGCCGACGGTATCGATCCGATTAATTTTGTATTATCGCTTTACTAACCCAACATTTTGCCCCAATTTTGTGGCACAATACTTTAAAAATAATGAAACACAACTTTAGTGCAGGCCCCTGCATTTTACCCCGTGAAGTGATTGAACGCGCTGCCTCAGCGGTGCTTGATTTTAATGAATCCGGATTATCCCTCATTGAAATATCACACAGATCTAAAGACTTTGTGGCAGTTATGGATAAAGCCCAATCATTGGCGCTTAAGCTGCTAGGTCTGGAGAACAAAGGATACAAGGCTCTTTTTTTACAGGGTGGAGCTAGTTTGCAATTTGCCATGGTGCCCATGAACCTTTTTCAACACAGTGCCGCTTATTTGGATACAGGCACTTGGAGCACCAAAGCGATTGAAGAGGCCAGAAGAATGGGTACTACCCACGTTATGGCTACCTCTGCTGACCAAGGTTATCGCTGTATTCCCGAAGGATTTGTCGTGCCACAAGGGGTGGATTATATTCATTACACCTCAAACAATACGATTTACGGCACACAGATGGCCCAATTTCCCAAATCGGATGCCCCACTAGTATGTGATATGAGTTCTGATATATTTTCCAGACAACTCGATTTTGAACAGTTTGATTTAATCTATGCTGGAGCACAAAAAAATATGGGGCCAGCTGGCGCAACTCTGGTGGTAGTAAAAGAATCCATCCTAAAAAAAGAAAAAGGCTCACTTCCGGCTATGCTGGATTATCAAGCGCACATCAAGGGCGAAAGCATGTATAACACGCCTAGCGTTTTTGCCGTATATGTGTCTATGCTTACCCTAGACTGGTTAGATCGCCTGGGTGGCATTGCTTACATTGAACCCAAAAACCAAGAAAAGGGAAGGGTCATGTACGAAGCAATAGACAAAAGCGAATTGTTTGAGGGGTATGCCCATACCAAAGATCGTTCACTGATGAATGCTACCTTCAACTTAAAACGACCCGAACTGACTGAGCGATTTAATAAATTGCTCCAAGAAGCTGGGATTGAAGGGCTAGCAGGACATAGATCTGTTGGAGGATACCGAGCGTCCATGTACAATGCATTACCTTTAAGCAGTGTACACGCATTGGCCGAAGTGATGAGCTATTTAGAACAAAAGGGATAATATGCGCGTTTTAATCAACGACGGTCTTGAACAGACCGCAATTACTTTACTCAAAGAAGCAGGGTTCACTCTTGATCTCACTAGAGTTGCTCAAGAACCGTTAATAAACTATATCAACCAGCACCAAATACAAGGGATCATCGTTCGATCGGCCACCAAAATTACGGCAGAGGTTATTGAGCAGTGCCCTAGCTTGGTATGGATTGCGCGAGCTGGGGTCGGTTTGGATAATATCGATGTAACCGCTGCGCAAAAACGTCAAATCAAAGTGATCAATACACCTGGGGCTTCTGCCCAAGCAGTAGCTGAATTGGCTATGGCTCATCTGTTAAGCGGAGTGCGCTTTTTGCATGAGTCGAATAGAAATATGCCCCTAGTGGGAGACACTGAATTTAACCTCCTTAAATCAGCGTATCTGGGGAGAGAGTTGCGCGAAAAAACTTTGGGTATTGTCGGTTTTGGCGCCATCGGACAATCGATGGCCAAAATCGCAATGGGACTGGGAATGAACGTGGTTTATTGCGATCCAGAGGTTGATGAGGCCACACTTTCGTGGACAATTGGCACAAAAATCCCTGTATCGATTCATCTTCAAGGCATTTCGAAAGATGAGCTAGTCGCACAAGCTGATTTCATTAGTTTACATCTTCCCCATCAAACTAAACCATTTCTGGACCGAGATACATTGGCCCGCCTAAAACCAGGTGTTGGTATCATCAATACCGCTCGCGCCTCGGCTATAGACCACCTTGAACTGTTAGAGGCCTTGAACCGCGAAGTTGTTTCGTTTGCCGGATTGGATGTCTTTGACAACGAACCAACTCCTATGCTTGGTCTTTTGATGCACCCAAAAATCTCGTTAACCCCTCATATCGGCGGAAGCACTCAGGAAGCACAACAGCGCATAGGACTTGAGTTAGCGGAACAAATCATCCACCAATTTACGCCAAAAACTATTGATGTTTCGTAAACTAAAAGAGAAGTGGAACGTAGATTCCAATAGGTCTTTAGCCATTATATTTTTGGTTTTTGCATTGACGGGCAGCAGCTCAGTTAAACTAGCCAAGCCATTCCTAGAACTCATTGGTTGGCACAAAGCGCTGTTTGATTCACACTGGACTTTATGGGTCCTGTATTACACCGTGCGCATACTGGTGATTTTCCCTTTATATCAACTATTGCTGCTTTGCTTTGGCTGGCTTTTGGGTCAGTTCTCATTTTTCTGGGCGTTTGAAAAGAAAATGTTTGCCAGAATGGGTTTAAAAAAATACTTTTCAGAAAAAGATGAACGCTAAGGCCCTGATAAACATTAAGTCACTCGACAAATCCTATGGACAAACCCCTGTGCTCCAGGGTGTAGACCTACAGGTTTATGAGCGGGAAGTAGTGGCCATTGTTGGACCCTCTGGCGCAGGCAAATCCACCTTGCTTCAAATCTTGGGCACTTTGGACAAACCCAGCAATCCAGAGACCTGCACCATGGATATACTGGGATACAACACCGTTAACTACTCGGACAAACAACTCGCTCATTTTAGAAATAAGCACTTGGGATTTATCTTTCAATTTCACCAATTGCTCCCCGAATTCAACGCTTGGGAAAATGTAAGTATACCCGCCTTAATCAAAGGCCTATCCTTGAATGAGGCCAAAGATAAGGCAGTACAAATCCTTTCGGATCTAGGTCTAAAAGATCGTTTAAACCACAAGCCCAATCAATTATCGGGTGGAGAACAACAACGCGTGTCCGTAGCTCGAGCATTGATCAATCAACCAACCCTTATTTTGGCTGATGAACCCAGCGGCAACTTAGACACCCATAACGCACAAAATCTACACGAACTCTTCTTTGATATCAGGGATCGATGGGGCACGACCATCGTAGTGGTTACCCACAACTTAACGTTGTCAAAAATGGCGGATCGGACAATTTCAATGGAAGATGGGAAAATGGTCTAGCGCATTAACCCGTGAAGAACTTCATTGTTTTTTAGACGAAAAGGCGGCTCAATACGAGAACATTAATTTTCTAGAAGAAGATCCTATTCAAATCCCCCACCTCTATGCACAACCGATTGATGTTGAAATCAGCGGGTTTCTTACGGCGATCATAGCCTGGGGTCAACGCAAAACTATTATTGCCAATGCCCATAAGTTGATGAGCTACTTGGATAATGCTCCAGGAGATTTTATACTTGGGGCCACAGATCAAGACTTTGATGCCCTAGGTCCCTTTGTGCATCGGACTTTTCAACACGAGGATCTGCTGTTTTTTTTAAAACGGCTTCATCAACTCTACAGCCAGGGAAAAGGATTGAGCAGCTTCTTTGACACACCGGACTCAGATGGGCGTATTCAAGAATCCATCAGTAGATTTAAACACTATTTTTTCTCGGTTGATCATCCGCTGCGCAGTCAAAAACACCTACCCGATCCCTTAAAAGGGGCTGCAGCAAAAAGAATGAATATGTACCTAAGATGGATGGTTCGATCACCGCGAAACGGAGTGGATTTTGGCATTTGGTCCCTGCCTAGCTCAGCGCTCTCTTGCCCCCTTGATGTGCACACTGCTCGGGTGGCAAGGAAGTTAGGTTTGATACACCGAAAGCTAGATGATGCCAAAACCCTTCAGGAATTGGACACCCAACTCAGACAGATGGACCCTGTGGATCCTGCCAAATACGATTTTGCTTTGTTCGGTTTGGGTGTATTTGAAAAATTCTAGATAGTTCACTATATTAGAAGGATAAACCCTCTTGTATGAAAAAGCTTTTTTTTGCCCTAGCTCTTGGAGTATCCACCTCTTTACTATGGGCACAACGCACCTTGGTTGAAGACACCAAAGTCATCACTAACCACACCTTAAACACGGGTAGTTACCAATGGGCCTACACTGCAGAAACAGGTACTCAACCTGTATGGGATAGCCAAGGAAAGTCGATTGCCAACCTGCATTACACTTACTACACACGCGACGGTATTAAAGACCGAAAAAACAGACCCTTAGTGATCTCATTTAATGGTGGGCCTGGCTCGGCGTCGGTTTGGATGCACCTAGCTTATACTGGCCCTCGGGTTCTTAATATCGATGATGAAGGTTACCCTGTTCAGCCTTATGGATTCTCACACAACCCACATACCATTTTGGACATAGCCGACATTGTCTATGTCAATCCCGTCAACACAGGTTATTCAAGAACAATACCTGAAGATGGCCCTGAGGTTGATCGAAAAAAGTTTTTTGGGGTAAATGCTGATATTGCCTATCTAGCAGAATGGCTAAATACCTTTGTTCAAAGACACCAAAGATGGGAAAGTCCTAAGTACCTCATCGGTGAAAGCTATGGGACAACCCGTGTATCCGGATTAGCCTATGCCCTGCAAAACAATCAGTGGATGTACCTAAACGGAGTAATCCTGGTATCACCCACCGAATTGGGCATAGATCGGGAGGGACCAGTTGAGGTAGCCAACAGAATACCCTATTTTGCAGCTGCAGCCTGGTACCACAAACAATTGGACGCCAAATACCAGTCGATGAAATTGACGGATTTTCTCGATGAGGTGGAAACATTTTCGATCAACCAATTACTGCCTGTATTGGTCAGAGGAGGATTTGCCAGTGTAGAGGAAAAAAGTGCCCTAGCAGATAAAATGCAGCAGTACACAGCTATTGACGCCCAGGTTTATTTGCAGCATAATTTAGAGATACCCTTCCCCTATTTCTGGAAGGAATTGCTCAGAGAAGAAGGATTTACCGTCGGGCGTCTGGACTCGAGATACTTAGGATTAGACGAAAAAGAAGCCGGTGATGCGCCGGACTACGCTGCAGAATTAACTTCCTGGTTGCATTCGTTTACACCTGCGATAAATGCGTATATGCACCAAGAGTTACATTGGAAAACAGATGTGAAATACAATATGTTTGGCCCGGTTAATCCATGGGACAGGTCAAATGACCAAACGGGAGCTCAACTCAGACAAGCCATGGCCCAAAATCCTTACTTACACGTGATGTTTCAATCGGGATACTTTGATGGAGCAACCACTTATTTTAATGCCAAATACTCTATGTGGCAATTAGATCCCAGCGGAAAAATGAAGGAGCGTATTTCCTTCAAAGGATACGAAAGTGGTCATATGATGTATTTGAGAAGGGTCGATCTAAAATCTGCCAATGACGATATCCGTGCATTCATCAAAGCCTCAAGCAGTCAAGGAAGACCCGCTAAATACTCATTAATGCCCTAATTTATGGCTAATGAGTGAATGGATCATGATGGTGTCCCCATAATGATTAATTTTGCACTGAAACGCTTCGAACTTTACTTCAATTCTATGAATATTTGCCTACGCCAGGCGACCATCGTCGATACATCACAACCAGAACACCACGGTCAAAAAAGAGATATTTTGATTGAGGATGGGTGGATCAAAGCCATTGAAGTCTCCATAAATACGTCGGAATCGACAAAAATTATCGAGCGAGAGAGCTTGCATGTATCCCCTTCTTGGCTAGATACTGGAGTGTGTTTTGGAGAACCAGGATACGAGGCCAGAGAAACTATTGCCCAAGGTTTAACCACTGCGGGATTGAGTGGTTTTGGTCAAGTGCTCTTATTGCCCAACACCCTACCCATACCCGATCAAACCAATACCCTGGTGATGATGGCTCAAAAAGCTGCTCACCATACAGTTGGCTTAAAAACTATCGGGGCCTTGACCAGACAGTTTAACGGACATGATTTGGCGGACCTGTATGACATGCACCAATCAGGGGCTGTAGGTTTTTTTGACTACAAAAAACCGATACAGAACAGTCACCTACTCAAGATCGCCTTACAATACACTCAGGTATTTGAGGCCAGAGTATGGAGTTATCCGTTAGATGCCGACATTCACCACAAAGCAGTAGCTCATGAAGGAACAGTAGCCACATCTCTAGGATTAAAAGGAAGTCCTGCACTAGCTGAAGAACTTCAAATCAGCAGAGATCTAGCCCTTTTGGCCTATTGTGGTGGTCAATTGCACATTCCCACTATTTCTACCGCTAAAGGAGTTGAATTGATCGCTGAGGCAAAAGCTAAAGGACTAGATGTGACCTGCAGCGTAGCCATACATCAACTTTGGGCGGATGAATCAGCCCTGACAGATTTCAACACCAATACGCACTTGATGCCTCCTTTGCGCACCACTGAGGACAAACAAGCGTTGATCCAAGGTTTGCTCAACGGTGTTATTGATTATGTGACTTCCGACCACAATCCTTTAGACACAGAGCTCAAAAGGGTAGAGTTTGATCTATCCACACCAGGATCTTTAGGCCTGGAGGCCATATTTGGGGTGCTCAATCAATGTATGGGCACAGAAAAAGCGGTAGCACTTTTGCAAAAAGGAAAAGCTGAGTTTGGCTTTTCAACGCATCAAATAGCTGTTGGCCAACCAGCTGACCTGAGTCTGTTCAATCCCCACATCACCTATACACAGTCAGTAAATGACTTATACAGCACCTCGGAAAACAGTCTGTATTTAGGGGCTACTTTAACCGGGAAAGCCTTAGGCGTGATTACACCAAAAGGAATGTTAATTCATGAGTAAGCAGCCTGGTTACCAAATAGCCTTATTGGCTTACATGACTATTTTTGGCGCCTTAATGGCCATGAGTATGAACCAAGAACCTCAATACCCATTGGCTAGATTTCATACGCGCCAAGCTTTTGGGATTCACCTTGTGTTTCACGCCACAGTATTGGTGCTCCCCTACTGGATGGGTATATGGGGGTTACTGATGATCTACCTGGTGTACTTGGCATTTTTGGCTCAAGGAATTTTTCATGCCCTAAAAGGTAAACAGCAATTAATTCCCTGGCTGGGCAGTTATTTTCAACGCTGGTTTACATTTGTTTCATGAGTTCTACACCGCTGCACTACCTGATTCACGAGCCACAGGGCCCCATCACTCAACCTAGAAAGGCGCTCTTTTTACTCCATGGTTACGGCAGTAATGCACAAGATCTTTTTGGATTGGCCAAACCGCTCAAACTCGACGCAGTCGTTTTTTCACTTCAAGCTCCGTACAGCATCGCTGGAAACGGATATGCTTGGTATGCCATACATTTTGATGAGCAGCAAGGCAAATGGTCAGACGATCAACAAGCCTTGAGTTCTGTGGATCAAATCGACCAAATGATTACCCAGTTGGTCGAAGAATATCAGTTAGATGACCGCGAACTTCACCTAGCTGGTTTTAGTCAAGGAGCGATTTTAAGTTATGCCCTTGCCTTTCAAAAAAGAGGCCGTTTTAAATCTATTGCGGGATTAAGCGGATATATCAATGAGCGCATTACCCCATTGCAACCCATGGAAATCAATGTTTTTGCCTCTCACGGAACCCAAGATCAAGTAATTCCTTACCGTTGGGCGGAGCAAATAAAACAGCAATTAAACCTAGAAGGCTGCCAACTTAAATTCTGTTCCTACCCTACGGGCCACAGTCTATGCATGGAAAATTTTGAGGATTTAATTCAATGGATGAGGCACTACATCGGCAGTTCAGCCACTACTTCTAATCCGTCATAAGCCAAAAAAATACCGGGAGGCAATGATTTTTGCACTTCATCGTGAAAGCCTAAATGATGGCTGATGTGGGTGAAATACGTTTGTTTAGCCCCAATTATTTGGGCCAATTCAATGGCTTCATTCAGCGATAAATGCGCGTGGTGGGGTTCGTGCCTCAATGCGTTGAGCACCAACACATCCAAGCCTTTTAACTGCTGTATGTGTTGCAGAGGCATTGATTTAACATCGGTAAAATAGGCCAACCCACCCATCCTAAAGCCGGTGACTTCTATGGGGCCATGTGGGGCATTCAATGGAAGAACCTTAAGACCGAATAAATCGAATGGATGATCGGTCAATTCATTGATTTGAACACTGGGCGCTCCTGGGTATTTATTTTCATCGCTGAGTATGTAGGCAAATCGTTCGTTGAGCGAATCAATCACCCGTGCCGCAGCATAGATCGGAAAACTACCTGTTTGAAAGTAGTAAGGCCTGATATCATCCAGCCCTGCTGTGTGGTCAGCGTGTTCATGGGTAAACAGCAAAGCGTCCAATTTTTTTTGCCCCGCAGACAACATTTGGTTTCTGAAATCTGGGCCACAGTCAATACCCACAGCAAAATTCTGCCAACGAATCAAAGCGGATGTACGCTGTCGTTTGTCTCTGGAGTCTAGACTCAAACACACTGGGTGATCACTGCCCAATACAGGAATTCCTTGAGAGGTTCCCGTTCCTAAAAAACGCAAGGTTATTTGCCCCATTTTATGCCAAATTTATAACAATTACTTAAAGCCAAACAGGCTAGTTTGCTTAACTTTGTTCGAAATTAAACGATTTCAATGGCTTCTGTTTTAAAAATGGAAATGGAATTTAACGATGTTCCTTCCATCAAGGCTAAAACCTTAAGGATCAATTTAAACCCTGATATATACGGGACATTTGCCGAAATAGGTGCCGGTCAAGAGACTGCTCGTCATTTTTTTAGGGCTGGTGGTGCCTCAGGAACAATTGCCAAAGCGATGAGCGCTTATGACAAAGACTTTAGCGATGCTATCTACGGTCTAGAGGAGGATGGTCGATATGTGACCCAATCCAGATTAACCAAAATGCTTTCCCATGAAATGGGGCTGATGGAGGAACGGATCAGCAAAGAGAAACACCCCAACAAACTGTTCTTTGCTTATGCCAATACAGTCACCACTATCGATTTTGCCAAACAGTACAAGGGACATGGCTGGGTAGGTATCCGATTTCAATTGACTCCCCATCAAAAACAATACAACGAAATCATCCTGCATATTCGCTTTAAACAAAACGAAGCCAGATTGCAGCAAGAAACCCTTGGTGTGCTCGGGGTAAACCTAATTTACGGCGCTTTTTACGCTCACCACAAGCCAAAAAGCTTGCTGAAATACCTGTATGATCACCTGGATAAGGACTTGCTCGAAATTGACATGATTAATTTCTCAGGTCCTGATTTCAAGCATGTTGACAACCGACTCATGAGTCTTCAGTTGATTAAAAATGACATGACTGATGCCGTGATGTTTGATCCATCCGGGGTCAACCTACTTCCAGCAGCAGTTTTGTACAAAAAAAATATCATGGCTATACGAGGCAGCTTCCGGCCTGTTACGTTAGTCAATGAAGATATGTACCAAAAATCATTGGATATATTTCTCCAAGAATCCACGGTGGATCCTAACAACACCATAGTGCTCTTTGAAATCACCCTGTCAAACCTTAAGGTTTCTGGTGAAATCGATGAACGAGACTTCTTGGACCGGGCTGAACTGCTTTGCGCCTTAGGACATACCGTGTTAATTTCCAAGTTTCAGGAATACTATAAACTGGTTGAGTATTTTAATGAGTACACCAAAGCGCGCATTGGTCTTTCAATGGGTGTCAATAACCTAGTCGCTATTTTTGATGAAAAGTACTACAGGCACTTAAGTGGGGGCATCCTGGAGGCATTCGGAAAATTGTTCTTCAAAGACCTGAAAGTATATTTATACCCCATGATTGATGAAGAAACTGGGGAGTTAATCACCAGTAACAACATGAAAGTTCACCCGAGAATGCGTGAACTATTCAAATTCTTTAAATACAATGGCAAAGTAGTTGACATCATCGACTACGACCCAGATATATTAAATATTTTCTCCAGAGATGTGCTGCAGAAAATCAAAAACAACGAGTCAGGCTGGGAAAAAATGTTGCCGGAGGTGGTTGCCGAGCAAATCAATAAAAAACAGTTATTCAGAGACCTGGAGGGCAGGGAAATTCCTGATCTAAACTAGGATTCCAGAATTTGGGCTGCGTGATTGGCTGTGTTTACCTTATCAAAAACTCGGGTAACAACGCCATTCTCCACTACAAAGGTATACCGGTGTATCCCGTCATAAGTTCTACCCATAAATTTCTTTTCCCCCCATACACCAAATAATTCAATGACACTTCGATCTTCATCAGCCAATAAGGGAAAAGGAAACTGATGAGTGTCTTTAAATTTGGCTTGTTTTTTAACAGAGTCTGCGCTGACACCTACTAAGGCATAACCTTGGTCCATCAATTCTTTATAGTGATCCCTTAAACTACATGCCTCTGCTGTACACCCAGGAGTACTTGCCTTTGGATAAAAGAAAACAACCAATTTCTTATCTTTATAGTCTTCGGATGACCAGCTATTCCCTTGATCATCAATTCCTGTAAAATGAGGTATATGAGCCCCAACATGTAATGGATTCATCTCGTAATAAATTAAGCAACAAATATACTACTTAGATGACAAAAAAAGAAAAGGCAGCCCTTGTAGTGGAACGATTGGAGCATTATTTTCCTGAAGTACCTATACCCCTTGACCATAAAGACCCTTATACCCTATTGGTAGCCGTATTGCTGTCTGCGCAAAGCACAGATGTTCGGGTTAATCTAACTACCCCAGCCTTATTTGCCCTAGCCGATAATCCATTTGACATGGCTAAATGCGATGTTGATCAAGTCAGAGAAATAATCAAGCCTATTGGTCTATCCCCTCAAAAATCGAGAGCCATTGTAGGTTTGTCACAGATATTGGTGGAAAAATACCATGGTGAAGTACCCAATGATTTAACTCTATTAGAGCAGCTTCCAGGTGTAGGTCACAAAACGGCCAGTGTGGTTGTTTCTCAAGCCTTTGGTATTCCTGCATTTCCCGTAGATACCCATATACACAGACTGATGCACCGTTGGGGATTATCTAATGGCAAAAGTGTCGTTCAAACCGAAATAGATGCCAAGAAACTTTTTGATAAGTCATTGTGGAATAAACTTCATTTACAGATGATCTGGTATGGAAGGACCTATAGTCCTGCTCGTGGATGGTCCCTGGAGAATGATGACATCAGCCAAAGACTTGGTGTTAAAGCACCTACATCCAGGGTTAATCCTCGTAAATCGAAATAGTTTTCTTATCTAATTCCTTTCTCAGGTTGATTAACGCGTACCGCATTCGCCCTAACGCTGTGTTAATGCTGACACCAGTTGCCTCGGAGATCTCCTTAAAACTCATGTCCTGAAAAATCCTCATGTGTACCACCTGTTGTTGTTCTTCCGGCAACTGAGCAATCATGTCAAACATCCCTTGATTAATCTGAGCACTCATCTGGCGTGGTTCTTCCCAAACAATAGGCTGCTGGTCTTGATCCCAGAAGGTACCATCGAGCGTCGGTGTCACTAACTGTCTTTTTATCTGCCTGAAGTGATCCATCACCACGTTGTGAGCAATGCGCAACAACCAGGGAAAAAATTTACCTTCTGATTGAAAACTTCCTTTTTTAAGATGAAGAAAGGCTTTTATGAATGTGTCCTGCAATAGATCATCACAGAGAGATGCATCTTTGGTTTTGGCATAAATATACCTGCGCAACCTAGGTTGGTAAGGATTCCAAAGTTCAGATACAGCCGTGGTGTCCCCTAAACTAATTCGGGAGATCAACTCATTTTCAAGCGATAAGGAGTACATAGCAACAGCATAAAGTCGCCCAGACTTGGGTAGAATAAATCAAGAGCGTGTTAAGTAGCTTGTGCTATAGGCGGAAAATTTTCACTAATGTATAAAATTATATCGATATAAAAAGAGGTGGCACCCCATAATTAATAGGTAAAAAAGGAGCTCATATCGTATATTTGGTTCCTTAATCCCGTATAAATTTTGTCTGCATTAGATCCCAAAAAACACATCATCATTGAAGGTGCACAAATGCATAACCTCAAAGACATCGATGTGGCGTTACCCAGAAACAAATGGATTGTAATCACAGGTGTTTCGGGGTCAGGAAAGTCTAGTCTGGCCTTTGACACATTGTATGCTGAGGGACAGAGAAGGTATGTGGAGAGTCTTTCCGCTTATGCGCGACAATTTTTGGGAAAATTAGAAAAGCCCAAGGTGCGTTCCATTAAGGGTATAGCTCCTGCTATAGCGATTGAGCAAAAAGTGCGTACCAACAATCCTCGATCTACTGTGGGAACAACTACAGAGATCTATGACTACCTAAAACTATTGTATGCACGCGTAGGTAGTACCATTGACCCAACTACTGGAAGTATCGTAAAAAAGCAAGACATCCAAGATGTATGGCACTACCTACAACAACAGCAGAACGGTGATCGATTTTTGTTGCTTTCCCCCAAAGAAGTCCATCCGACACACAGCCCAGAACAGATAAAACAATTATTGATTGCCCAAGGATATGCTCGGGTATGGCAAAAAAATAAAGTCTTCACTATTCAAGAAGCAGATTTAGCCAACCCTTATGAATTAGTTATCGACCGGATCGTGTTACATCTGGATGATGAAGATTTTGAACAAAGACTCAAGGGGGCGATCGAGCTCGCCTTTTTTGAGGGTAAGGGAAGCTGCCTCATCAGAGATACCGAAGGTTTCGTTCAGGTGGCCTTCAACAATCGATTTCAATCAAATGGCGTGGAGTTTTTAGAACCATCGCCAAACTTGTTTAGTTTTAACAATCCCTACGGGGCATGCCCCCAATGTGAGGGGTACGGTGATTTAGTAGGTATTGATCCTGATTTAGTCATTCCTAACTCCTCTTTAACGCTTTATGAGGGGGCCATTGCCCCATGGAAAGGTGAACGATTGCAACGCTTTAAAGATAAAATGATTGAAAAAGCATCCTTGGTCAATCTTCCTATTCACACTCCCTGGCATCAACTCACCAAAGAACAACAACGGGTAGTTTGGCATGAAACTAAGGCATTTAAGGGCTTACATCTGTTTTTTTCCCAATTAGAACAAGAAAATTATAAGATTCAGAACAGGGTCTTGTTATCCAGGTATCGAGGAAAAACAACGTGTCCGAGCTGTCATGGCAAACGATTAAGGCCCGAAGCATTTATGGTATTTGTCGGGGGACAAGATATAGGTACTTTGATGGATATGCCTATCGAAAACCTCTACCGTTTTTTTGAACAATGGGAACCGAGCCCGGAAGAGTGGGCCGTGGGAAAAAGATTGATTTTGGAGATAAAAAGCAGGTTGCAGTATTTAATTCAAGTGGGACTGCCTTACCTCACGTTGAATCGAAAATCCAACAGCTTATCGGGTGGTGAAAGCCAACGTATTCACCTAGCTACTTCATTGGGAAGTAGCTTAGTTGGCTCGATGTACATACTTGACGAACCCAGTATTGGACTACATCCCAGAGACACAGCGCATTTGATAAAAGTATTGCAATCGCTTAGGGATTTGGGAAACACAGTGATCTGTGTGGAACACGATGAAGATATGATGAGGGCTTGTGATTGGTTGGTTGACATAGGGCCAGAAGCTGGCGTTCTTGGCGGTAATGTTACCGCTTCGGGGACATTAGAGGATCTGCTGCACACCAACTCCTTAACGGCCGATTACCTACATGGACGAAAAGAACTGGAATTGCCCAAAAAAAGACGGTCCTCCAAGGACTCAATTTCGATTACAGGTGCTCGTTCTCAAAATTTAAAAAACATCAACATTTCATTTCCGCTGCATACGATCACTGCAGTGACTGGAGTTTCTGGCAGTGGTAAGAGCACGCTGGTTAAATCACTTATCTATCCATTACTGCAAAAGAAATTCACTGGCACAAGCGACAAGATTGGGCCTCATGATACTTTTGAGGTGACAAGTCAAGATCTAGGAGGAGTTGAGTGGATTGATCAAAACCCTATAGGCCGATCTTCCAGGTCTAATCCAGTTACCTATATCAAGGCATACGACGATATCAGAAGCCTGTATGCCGGGCTTCCTTTAAGTAAAAATAGAGGCTATCAAGCCAAACATTTTTCATTCAATGTAGCTGGCGGCCGATGTGAAAAATGCCAAGGTGAAGGAAGTATAACGATCGAAATGCAATTCATGGCAGATGTTCATATTGAATGTGATCAGTGTCAGGGCAAGCGTTTTCAGTCGGAAATTCTGGAGATTAAATTTCAAGAAAAAAATATTTTTGAACTTTTACAATGCACCGTAGCTGAGGCCTTAGACTTTTTTACCGAACATGGTCAAAAAAAGATCGCTCAAAAACTTAAAGCTTTGGACGATGTAGGATTAGGTTATGTCGCTTTAGGCCAATCCTCTGCTACCCTATCAGGAGGTGAAGCCCAAAGGATCAAGCTGGCTAGTTTTCTGCTCAAAGGACAAAACGAAGCGAAAACACTCTTTATTTTTGATGAGCCTACCACGGGGTTGCACCTACACGATATTAAAAAACTCCTCAAATCATTTAACGCATTAATCGATAAAGGACACAGTATTCTGTTGGTGGAACACCACATGGATGTCGTGAAATCAGCGGATTACGTCATTGATTTAGGCCCAGAGGCAGGTGAGCACGGAGGGAATTTGGTCGTTATGGGGACTCCCGAAGAGGTGGCAAATCACCCGGAATCCTATACAGGTCAGGCGCTGAAAAAATATTTATTGGCCTAGTTTTTAGGCCAAATAGATCGGTACTCGATCATTCCTAATCGATAAATACCCCACAAATAAAGTACACTTACCGTAAGGGCCGTTGCTGCCATTTGGGCTAATACAGGTAAATTAATCAGTGAAAATAGCTGGTCTGTTACCCACCAGCTTAGCGCCCCCCAAACAAGTATGAGTGCCATTTTGGGTTGCCATGGATGTACCTTAATCCAAGAGTATACCGCCCACACTTTAGCGCATTGATATAGGAGCATGGCTGCTAGAGAAGCCCAGGCAGCACCAATTATGCCAAATTGCGGAATCAACCACAGATTGAATCCAATAGTACAAATTGCCATCACTACTCCCGTATACAAGACCCATTTGTATTTTGGCGCATTGAGTAACAGGGCATTATTGATACCCATACTAGCTTCCATCCACTTGCTGATACCGATGAGTAACAAGACCCAAAGTGCCGACTGATATCCATCAGGAAGCAACGAAAACAGATCCGGGGCCGTACTCCACAACACCAGCAACACCCATCCCGAGGTCCAACTGAGTTGAATAGCTGACTCCAGATAACGGCTCTTTAACACCTCCCATTGGCCGGAAGCAATCCATTGAGCAGACAACGGCAAAGCGATTTGATGCGTGGCACGTGCTGGAACAGATACCATAGTAGCCATAAATACGGCAACGGTGTAATAAGCTACCTCAGACAAGGGCAAGAATTGATGAATCATCACTTTATCTATTTCTAGAATTACCAACGCCACGGCGGTACCCAAAACGACAAAAAGGCCATAGGATAAATAATCCCTAAAAAAAGAAGGGATTCCCCAAGCCAAAACTGGACGGACAATAGCTACACTGTACATAGCCATGGCTAGTGTTCTCACGAGATAAATCAGCACCAGTGCGAAAAATAACTGATCTGAAGAGATCCAACCAACATACATCATCAGCAAAACAACCGTGGTCAGCAATCTGTGACTCACTTCTTTGAGCACATTGCCAAAAACTGACCTCAATCTAGCCTTGGCCAGGGCGTAAAAGACCTCAAAATAAGCCATTAAAGCACCTATAGCCCAAAAATGCATTAAATATGGAGCTACCTTATCTGGTGACTGAACCCAATGTTCAGCGGCTACATCTCCCCACATCGCCACCAAAATACCCATGGGGATGACAATCACTAAGGGCCACCACAACATCCATCCTAAAAACTTCGCTTTTTCGTGATCATCGTCGATAGCGGGAAAAAACTTAAGGAGTGTATTCGGCACACCCATAGTCATCCACGGCATCATCAAGGTAGCTGCGGCCAAAACCCATGAAAGCAGTCCATAGGTGGTCACCTCTAGCACGTGGACATAAAGCACCAGTGTATTGAGCGCACCCAACGCAAACCCTGCATAGGTACTAACCGCATTGACAACAGATTGCTTATAGAGTGAACTCATGTAGTAATGTCGCTAATTGATGGGTTCGGTTCTGTCGGGTATAGCCGTCAATTCCTGTGGGCCTCGTGGCTGGTTGTCCATCC
>JBEAQS010000138.1:0-8141 GCA_041163765.1 Bacteroidota bacterium
CCATAGGCAGGGGTCTGATAGAGCCCAGAAACTGCGCCAATTGGTCCGATTTCTTGACCGATTTGGTACAGGGCGCGCTGCAGCCATATCGACCGGTCGCCGAGGTTGCTGCCTAGGGAAAAATAAACGCGCTGTGTCTGGGGATTCATCAAGCTCAAAGGTCGGAAAAAAAGGATAATCCTTATCTTTGGAATTCAAAATCAACGCCATGTCCTTTTTTAAATCCTACCTAGCTACTTTACTGGCTATTTTCAGCTCTTTTTTTATCGGTATTATCATGTTGGTAGCCTTAGTGGGCATTTCAGCTTCTTCAGAAGGAGGTGTTCCCGCTATTGAAGATGATTCCGTATTGTCCTTAGATTTAGGCTTGCCCATCAGTGATTATGCGCCTGCTGGAGAAGACGATCCACTGACTGAATTGTTGGGCAATCCTCAGCTGAGCTTGGAGTCTATCTTGATGGCTATCGACCAGGCGGCCCAAGATGACCGGATTCAAGGAATTAGCATTAAAGATCCATTTGCCCTAGGGGGCTGGTCTCAGGTGCGCGACATTCGATTGGCGTTGGAGCGTTTTCGTTTAAGCGGCAAGCCTGTTTGGGCTTATGCAGATATTTATACCCAAAAGGATTACTACCTGAGCTCTGTGGCAGATAGCGTTTATTTAAGTCCGGTAGGTGTGTTGGACGTCAAGGGATTGGCGGCTGAGGTGCTTTACTACAAAGGATTTCAGCAAAAAACTGGCTTGAAGATGGAGGTGATTCGCCACGGCAAATACAAAAGTGCTGTCGAGCCCTACCTGGAAGACCAAATGAGTGAGGCTAACCGAAGTCAATTGTCTACTTTACTGCATCAACTCTGGCGCACCATTTCTCAAGAAATAGCCCAGGGTAGGGGTGTAGCACTTGAAAAAGTAAACGATTGGGCGACTAATGTTTCGGGTAGAACCCCTGAAAAAGCCCTGGATGCAGGGATGATTGATGGATTGTTGTACGCCGATCAATACGATCAGAAATGGGCGGATCTAACCGGCGAAGATGAGGTGGAATACACCTCGCTCTCGCGTTATATTCGCTATGCTCAATCACAGCGCAACCTTAAATCTACGGATCAAATTGCCGTGGTATACGCTCAAGGGGAAATCATGCCTGGTCCAGGAAATCAACAGTATATAGGAACTCAGTTGATGGAAGAAGCTTTGGAAAAAGCTGTGGAAAACGAGTCGGTCAAAGCCATTGTATTGCGCGTCAACTCTCCTGGAGGTAGCGCCATGGTATCAGAGCATATATGGAGAGCCCTGAAGCGCGCTCAAGAAAAGAAACCTTTAGTGGTTTCTATGGGTTCAGTAGCGGCTTCAGGCGGTTACTACCTGGCGACCGCCGCGGACCAGGTATGGGCTACACCGATGACCATCACGGGTTCCATAGGTGTTTTCGGCACGATCCCCAACTGGAGTGAACTTTCTGAGTCTTGGGGTATTCATGCTGAACAAGTAACCACCCATCCTCAGGCTGCACAATATTCCCCATTTGCCCCGATGTCTGACGGCTTTAGAAGTCAGGTTCAACAGGGTATTGAACACACCTATCAGACCTTTTTAACCCGCGTGTCCGAGGGTAGAAAAATGACCACAGCTCAAGTAGATTCTATCGCTCAAGGTAGGGTGTGGAGCGCTCAGGATGCGTTGGCCGTCGGGTTGATCGATGAACTGGGGTCGCTGGATGAAGCCGTTGCTGGGGCCGCTAAACTAGCTGGTATCTCGGATTATCGGGTGCGCAACTATCCGAACTATCCTTCTTTTTGGGAGGAATTTTTTACCTCGATGGAGGGTTTCCAATCCTTAGTTACTCAGGTCAAGACTGCTTTTTCAGGTCCTGATCAAGCGATAGCTCAACTGCAGCAACTGCCTATACGTGCCGAGGTATATACCCGTATGCCTTTTGGTTTAGAGGTGAAGTAACTACCCCTATGGGTGGGAAATTTCCACTACATAGCCTTCGTGGGCGCGCACGTTAAACACGCCATGGTGATCAAAGATCAAGTATTGGCCTTTAATACCTTGAAGCACTCCGGACCAGCTCGGTGTTTTTTGGAGCGAGATACTCTGTACTTTTTGTGGATAATGGACTACGGGATAATCGAGGGATTCTGCCTGTTGATCATGAAGTACATAAGGCAATACTTCGTCTGGAAGAAACTGAACGAGTTGCTCTTTTTCTGCCCTGAGGTCCATTGGGGCGGATTTCTGTACCAGCATTTGACGCCAATTGGTTTTGTCCGACACGTGCTCTTTTAATGCGACCTCTGCTATACCAGCCAGGAATCGGTTTGGTGTCTCGAGTATAGGGAGTGCTTGATCGGCGCCTTGGTCGATCCACCGGGTAGGTAGTTGAGATTTTCGCGTCACGCCCACTTTGAGGTGACTGGAAACAGCCAGGTATACGATGTGCGGTTGGAGTTGAACTTTTTGCTCGTAAGCCAGGTCGCGGTCTTCAATACCCAGATGAGCTTGACTCAGCTCTGGATGCATCACCCAAGCACCTGCTGCAGGTTGTTCAAAAAAACATTTTTTACAGAACCCTTGTCTAAATAGTTCTTGAGGACCTCCACATCCCATGCACTGGTATCCTATATGTTTGATGTGTAGCGTCTGGCCTAGCCATTGATTCATTAAAATGACATCACTGCCTAAGACCAGATAGTATTCAATGGGACTGTGCTGTTCTGCAGGCATTTTTTGGAGGACTCCGCGGTGTGTCATGATGGTGGAATTCTGGTTTTTTGGTGTAATTTTAAAGCACCTAAACGGTTAGGTACATTTTATAAATATACGTAAATGCCCGCTGCACTGCTCCATTCGTTTGCTTCTTGGTGGCTAAAAAAACGCATCCATCAGATAGAGCTGTTCCAAAAGTACCCCAATGAGGTGCAGCAAGAGGTGTTGATGGAGTTGCTATTATACGCTAAAGACACCCAGGTCGGGCGCAGCTATGGATTTGAAGATATACGAAGCTACAGCACATTTGCGGAAAGAGTACCCTTGACCACCTACGAAGAACTAGCTTCTGATATCGACTTATGCCGCAAAGGAACCCAGGAGCTTTTTTGGCCTACTCCGATTAAGTGGTTTGCCAAGAGCAGTGGAACTACCGATGCGCGCAGTAAGTTTATCCCGGTGAGTGTTGAATCCTTAGAGGATGGGCATTATAAATCGGGCAAGGATCTACTTTGCCTTTACCTAAACAATAATCCTGATTCTCAGTTATTTCAAGGCAAATCCCTCCGTCTAGGTGGCTCTAAATCTCTGTACGAAGAAAATGGCAGCGTTTTTGGTGATCTATCCGCTATTTTGATTGACAACGCCCCTTTCTGGGCGGAGATGAGCAGCACCCCGAGCAGTAAAACCTCCCTCATGGGCGATTGGGACCACAAGCTTCCGGCTATTATCGCTGAGGTGCAACAGGAAAATGTAACCAGTATTGCCGGGGTTCCTTCGTGGATGTTGGTATTGCTTCAGCAGTTATTGGCCGCTACAGGAGATGAGGATTTAAGCAGATTATGGCCCCAACTTGAGGTCTATTTTCACGGAGGAGTGAGTTTTATCCCGTACAAATCTCAGTACCAGCGTATCTTGACTCAACCCCAGATGAAGTATTATGAAATTTACAATGCTTCGGAAGGCTTTTTTGCGATTCAAGACCGCAACGACAGTCAAGATTTATTGCTGATGCTGGACTATGGAATTTTTTATGAGTTTATTCCGCTGGACGTGTTGGGGACAAAAGATCAAAGGGTGTTGCCCCTAAGTCGCGTGGTGATCGGCGTGACCTATGCGATGGTAATCACCACCAATGCAGGTTTATGGCGTTATCAAATCGGAGATACGGTTCGGTTTACCTCTTTATTACCCTACAGAATCAGGGTAGTTGGGCGGACCAAACACCACTTAAACGTTTTTGGAGAGGAACTGATGATCGAAAATGCTGAAAAGGCCTTAGCTCAAGCTTGCGCCCATACAGGGGCACAAATTATCGATTATACAGCGGCCCCCATATTTATGGAGGGTAGTCAAAAAGGGGGACACGAGTGGTTCATCGAGTTTAAAGAACCCTTGGCCGATGAAGGGTTGTTTCACCGAATTTTTGATCAGGCGCTTCAAGAACAAAATTCGGATTACGAAGCCAAACGCCGCAACAACATGACGTTAAATCCTCCGGTAATTCACTCGGTACGTCCAGGTCTTTTTAGGGATTGGCTAGCCGCTAAAGGAAAACTGGGCGGTCAGCACAAAGTGCCCCGTCTTTCCAACGAACGAACATTTGTGGAGGAGCTTAAGAAGCTGCTTTGAGTTGATCGAGCAATAGTCCAGAAAGTTGTTTTGCTGCATAGGATTTGTCCACACGCAGTTCAGTCTGTCCGTTGCTCGGCATGTCAAACATGGCGTCCGTGAAGATGCTTTCGCATAGGGACCTAAGTCCTCGGGCACCCAATTGATATTCTAAGGCTTTTTCAACCATAAAATCCAAGGCGTCTTCTTCCACGGTCAGCGCAATACCATCCATCTCAAATAGTTTTTGGTATTGTTTGATGATGGCATTTTTTGGTTCGGTCAAAATCGAACGCAAAGTCGCTTTATCCAAAGGATCCATGTGGGTCAAAACAGGTAATCGACCTATGATTTCTGGGATAAGACCAAAGTCTTTTAAGTCTTTGGGCAGTACGTACTGCAAAAGGTTTTGGTGATCTATTTGGGCTTCTTGTTTCGAGGCGCTGTATCCAACGGCCTGCATATTCAGTCGTTGAGCGATTTTTTTCTCGATGCCGTCAAACGCGCCCCCTGCGATAAACAAGATGTTTTCTGTGTTTACCTCAATAAATTTCTGATCTGGGTGTTTGCGCCCACCTTTGGGAGGGACATTTACTTTGGTGCCCTCTAAAAGCTTTAGCAAACCTTGCTGAACCCCTTCTCCAGAAACGTCTCTGGTGATGGATGGATTATCGCTTTTACGGGCAATTTTGTCGATCTCATCGATAAATACGATTCCGCGTTCTGCATTTTCCAGATCGTAATCAGCAGCTTGCAGCAAACGAGTAAGGATGCTCTCTACATCTTCTCCAACGTATCCAGCCTCAGTAAGCACGGTAGCATCTACAATGGCCAATGGCACTTGTAGCATACGCGCAATGGTTTTGGCTACCAAGGTTTTTCCGGTACCTGTTTGGCCGACCATGATGATGTTGCTTTTTTGAATTTCTACATCATCTCCCTTTTTTCTGGGCTGAAGCAATCGCTTGTAATGGTTGTATACAGCTACTGACAACACTTTTTTTGTTTTGTGTTGTCCAATGACGTATTGATCCAAAAACTCTTTAATTTCTTGTGGCTTCTTGAGCTCTAGGGCTGCGCCAGATTTTGCTTGGGTATCGTGCCCTATTTCCTCCGCCACAATACCGTGGGCTTGCTCGATGCATCGATCGCATATGTGCGCTTCGATTCCTGCGATCAGCAATTGAGTCTCTGCTTTTTTACGTCCGCAGAAAGAACAAAATAAAGCTTCTTTAGCCATTATTGCGTGCGTGCCAAAATTTCATCAATCATTCCGTACTCCTTGGCCTCTTGAGCCCTCATCCAATAGTCGCGGTCCGAATCTTCGTAGACTTTTTCTACACTTTGCCCGCTGTGTTTGGCGATGATATCGTATAATTCATCTTTGATTTTCAATACTTCTTTGGCAGCAATTTCAATGTCGCTCGCTTGCCCAGAAGCTCCAGAAAGCGGTTGGTGAATCATAACCCTTGAGTGTGTCAATCCAGATCTTTTTCCAGGAGCACCCGCACACAAAAGCACTGCGGCCATGGAAGCAGCCATACCGGTACATATCGTAGCTACGTCAGGCTTGATAAACTGCATGGTATCGTAAATGCCTAATCCTGCATACACGCTACCTCCTGGCGAATTGATATAGATTTGAATGTCTTTATGGGCATCAGCACTTTCCAAAAACAACAACTGAGCCTGAACGATATTGGCAATGTGGTCATTGATTCCAGTTCCTAAAAAGATGATGCGATCCATCATTAATCGAGAGAACACATCCATCGCTATCGCGTTTAAATGTCTTTCTTCAATAATGTTGGGTGTCATCGCCTGAGGATACATATGGCTGATGATTTGGTCGTAATAAGTGCTTGAAATCCCTTGGTCTTTCAAGGCAAAATTTTTGAATTCCTGAGCGTAGTTCATGGTTGTGGGCTTAGAAAAAAAAGGTGTCAAGACCCTGGGGACTTGACACCGTAAAGATAACACAATTATCCCGTTAGGCGCTATATGCCTCGGCGATGAATTTGTCGTACGTGACTTCTTTGGCTTTCAAATGACAAGCTTCTTTAAATAAAGCAACTAATTTCTCTGACATCAATTGATCTGAGAGGCGTTTTACTTCATCTTGGTTGCTTAAAATGCGCGCAGCAATACTTTCTAGTTCCTCCTCTTTAGGATTTAACTGTCCGTACTGAGCCATTTGTTGAGCGATGTATTTTTTGGCAAAATCTTTCAATTCGTCAAACTTCACTTGAAGGTTGTTTTTCTCGATGATTTTACCCTCAATCAATTGAAAGCGAAGCGCTTTCTCTGACTGTGCATACGCTTCAGCAGCTTCTTGTTCGGTCATTGGTTTTTCGCCACTAGTCATCAACCATTTGGTCAAAAAGGCTGCGGGCAGATTAAACGATGTGGCGTCGAGTAAGGCATCCGTCACATCTTGATACAGTTTCTGATCCGCTTGTTGGTTGAATTGCTCTTCGGCTTCCGCTTTGATTTTCTCTCTGAGTGCCTTTTCTGAATCGACCACTCCAGGACCGTAAAGTTTATCAAACAGCTCTTGATCCAGTGCTGCAGGAGTTCGTTCCTCTATGGAGATCACTTCAAATGAAATGGTGGCATCTAAATCTTTTACCTCCTCAGATTTTTTTCCAAATGCACGGGCATAAACAAAATCTTCTTCAAACAACCCTTTGGTTTCAAAGGAAAGGACATCGCCTACCTTGGCTCCAAGGAATGCTGTTTGGGCTTTTTTGGATTTAAGCTGGTCAAACAACAGGGTGGTTTGGTTGTTGATTTCAGCGGACTCTAGAACAAAGGTTCCTTTAATCTCAGCAGTTTTACTGGATTGGTCAGCAGGAGTCACAGTGCCAAATTGCTTTTTAATGCGGTCGATTTGATCGTCCAACATTTTTTTGTCAGCGACGATTTGGTAGTGCGTGATCGCTTTCTTGGTTTTCAGGTCTAGGTCAAATTCAGGGGATAAACCGACTTCAAAATCAAAAGAAAGCTGCTCTGCTTGCCAGTCAATTGGTTTGTCGACAGGAAGAGGATTTCCCAACAAAGCTAGTTTTTCTTCTTGTAGGTATCGGCCCATTTCTTGTTGAAGGAGTTTGTTTACTTCTTCCACCAAAACGGCCATGCCGTATTGTTTTTTAACCAATCCCATAGGGACTTGGCCTTTTCTAAATCCGGGGATATTGGCCTTCTTGCGGTAGTTGGTCAATACTTCGTCTACTTTGGGCTGGAAGTCTCCACGTTCCAAAGTAAGGGTCAAAACGGCGTTTAATTCGTCTTTTTGGGTTTTTACAACCTTCATAGTTCCTGAGTTATAGGGGTAAATTGGGGGGCAAAATTAAGGTATTTTACACATTCAACCAACTAAAGCACAGACATAAAAAAAGGGCGGCCCATCGGGCCGCCCTTTTTGTAGGTAATTAACCTAACTAGTTTACGTAAAGACCTTTGTAATCTAATGGGTTTACTAATGGTAGGTTTGATTTGTAGGTGCTGTTAATCGCGTTGATAAACAGATTTGAAATAAGCGCATATCCGCGTGGTGAAGGGTGTACTCCATCTAGTGAGAATCCTCCTCCTGATCCGTATTTAGCCGTTATTTTGCTTCCGTCAGCCAAAGTTACTCCATTGGCGATCAATCCGTTAAAGAACCCATAGGTGTCTACAACCGGTAAGCCATAAGCTTGAGCCACTTGAGCAATCCCTGCATTTATCGCTTGGGTCGCAGTAGAAATTTCTGCTTGCTCTTGAGGGGTCAATACCCATTTGTCATCTAATGGAACGGATACACCATTGATCAGTGATG
>JBEAQS010000139.1:0-10128 GCA_041163765.1 Bacteroidota bacterium
ACGGCACTAGTAATGCTACCGATCATTAGTCCAACTAGTAATAGTGCCATAGTATCTTTAACGCGGCTGGCTGTGGCGACTACCAATGCCAACACCCCTATGGCTCCCAGTGCTGCAGCAGAAATACGACCAAACCCGGTATTTTCGATGAGCGCCCAGCCCGGTAACCCAATAGAACTGCCTAGAATCAGCAGGGAAACACCCAAACTCGCACCGGAACTCAATCCCAATACGTAAGGTCCTGAAAGTGGGTTGCGAAAGAGCGATTGCATCAATAGTCCACATAGGGCCAATCCCCCCCCAACGGCCATAGCTGTTGCCGTTTTAGGCGCGCGGTAGGACCAAAGTATGTACTCGTGGCTTTGGTCTACAAGAGGACCATGAAACAAGCTTTGAAAAACTTCTTGGGGTGGAATCCATACCGAGCCTAATCCAATGTTGAGCACTGTTGCAACGCCAAGCAATAAAAAAAGCAAGCTAAATGATAGGGACGTTTTCATCAAGGAGTAGTGTAGTTAAAAAAATGAGGTGTGTATCCCTTCATTATTCCTGGATGTAAGAAATACACTAAATCCGACAATACCCAGTCAGGTCTAAGAGCCGCTTGTTCGAAATAGAGTACCCCACCGGTAGGTCCTTTGCTTAACGCGTAAGTGATTACGTTCTTTTGAGAAAAAGCATTAATGGATGTGTAGGCCGGTTGATCAGATCTCATTTCACGCCATGAAGTGTGTTGTGCAGGAGCAATCCAGAACGAAGCTTGATGCGCTTTTTCAATGACAGTCTCCACGGAAAGCGCTAAACTACCCGTTTGATCGTTGTCCTTAAATAAGTAGTCAGCCTGCGCATCTGAAAATAGAGTAGCCATCCAACTTTTTCCACCGGGAACGTACCAAACATCCTGGTAAACAGCGCCACTGATCACTGTTGGATGTGTTTTGGCGCGCTGCGCCATTTTTTTCACCCGTTCATAGTTCTCCACCACCTGATTAAAATAGGTGTTGGCTTCAACTTCTTTATCCAAGAGTACCCCCATCACTTTGATCCACTCTGTTCTTCCCAAGGGATTCTGCTCTTGCCAATCTTGAAATAATAAAGTAGGAATCTGCGCCTTGGAGAGCACGGCCACAAAACCTGGGGTCTGGTCCATGGTGTATCCCACAATAAGTTCAGGGGCCAACTCCAGAACCGTTTCTATATCCAAATTTCCTGAGGCACCAACCTCTTTGATAGATCCTTGTTCAATGGCGCTTCTCGCCCGTTGACTTGAAATATAGCGAAGCCCGGTAAAGCCACGGACTTTGTTCAGTGCTCCTAATGCCTCTACGGCAGGGATCTGGGTGGTAGATGTTAAAACTACACTAGCTACAGGAAGGGAAATAACTTGTTTGTAGGTTGATTTTGCCCGTATGACCTGGTTGTGTTGTGCTCGTGGAATGAGTACATAGGTAGTCCATTTTTCAGGTTGGATACTTGATCTGACAGCAAGCGTTTTATAACCCTCCGGCGTACTTCCCCACCTAAATCCTTTGGCATAGGTTTGACCGTAAAGCGAACATGTACCAAGAACCACCAAAATCAAGTGGATAAAAAAGCTGCCGTGTCGTGTAAAGGTCTTCATGTTTGTCAAAAATAGAACAATTGCCTCCAAGGGTCAATCGATCCTGGATAATTATCTACATTTGTGTTGAATTTGGTTGGCCAATATTTTTTTGGTCATGAAAAGGGAAACCAGTGAAATGCTGGTGCTGTACCCGCAACTGTATGCTTAGCCTTAATCGGCGCTTTAAACAGCTACAACCACTGAAGCCATTGGCTTTGGGAAGGTCGTTTGAAGACGCAAGCCAGGAGACCTGCCAGATTCTTCATTAGGCGTACCCTCGGGAATAAGGGTCCCACTAAATTTTTGCATATGCAACATTTTTATGGATGGCAACCCAACCTAGTTCGCGTTGCCCTGGCTGCTACAGTATTGATTAATACTGTGTACGCCCAATCTGAGGTAGACCAATCCTTGGATTCAGTACAACAACTCAACGAGGTACAGGTTACCTCGTTAAAAATGCCTGTGAAATCTTCTTATTCAGGTATGTCCACCCAGGTATGGGCTGGTGAAGACTTGATTCCATTTCAAACATTGGGCCTGGAGCGGTTGTTGGAACAAACGGCAGGTTTGGTAGTTCAAGGTGCTCAAGGCCCTAAGGGCAGTCCTATCAGCCTTTACTTTAGGGGAGGACGCAGTCAACAGCTACTCGTGGTTTTAGATGGTGTGCGCATCTCTGATCCCAACTCTGCAGGCTTGACTTTTGATCTGAGATTGTTAGATGTTTCTCAAATCGAAAGGATTGAGTTGCTCAAAGGCGCCAGCAGTGCATTATATGGAACTCATGCTGCTGTAGGGGTGTTGTCGATCACCACTAAAAAAAGAGATGCTGGAACTCAATTGGGTGTATGGACTAAGCAAAGCTTGCGTCAGAGCGATCAACTCCTGGATTGGGCCACACAGGGCACCCAATGGGGGATGGATCTCCAACACCAAATGGGCAAATGGGGTGTAATGCTGCAAACACAAAGCCTAGATAACAGAGGTATTTCCGCACTTATGGATACCCCTGAAGCAGATCGATTTCAACAACAACAGTGGAAGATCTCAACTGATTATACCCCTAATGATCGCATGAAGTATCGGTTGGGCGTGGAATATTCTGCCCATGAGTCAGCCTATGACGATGCGTATTTGATGCAGGATAGTAACTTTATGTATACCACCGATATGTGGCGAATCTCTCTGCAGAGCGAATTGACTACGCGTAAAGGAAGTTGGCACCGCTCTATGGCATGGAGTCAGATTTCATCGGAGGATCAAAGTGATTATCCAGGTGTGTATAAGGGATTTAATTGGAATTCGGATACTTATTACAAAACATCCCTAAGCCAAAACCACTTCCTGCTTTTAGGTTTGCAGACAGGTTATGACGTGGTTCCAGATATTGAAGAGGCCCATGTGTATTGGTTTGATCCCTATGTCAATTGGGTGTATGCTCCAAACAAATGGCAGGTCAATTCAGGGGTGCGTTACAACCAACACCAAACCTATGGCGGGCATTGGGTATACCATATCAACCCGAGCTATACCATGGAAACTGCGCAGGGAAGTCTTCAATGGATGGGGGCTTTGGGCAGTTCATTTATCAGTCCCAGCCTGTTTCAGCTCTACGGACCTTTTGGGGCCAATAGATTGCTCAGGCCAGAAGAGAGCACCAATGCCGAACTGGGTGTTCTGTGGAAGGCAAAAAAGGGATATTCCCTTGAATTACACGCGTACCAGCGACATGTAGAAAATGCGGTCTATTGGGACAACACTGCATTTGCCTATGGAAATGATCCCGTTAGTCAACGGGTTAAAGGAGGTGAACTCCAGTTTAAGACAATTGATTTTCGCGGATTTTCCAGCCAAATGAGTTATGCATTTGTTGACGCTCAGGGTTTATCTGGATGGAGAATACCGCGCCATAGATGGACGGCATTTGCCCAATACAAATCAACACAGGAACAGACTTGGTCCATATCTGGTGTTTGGACTGGAAAACGAGAGGACATGGATTTTGCTGCATACACCTTGGTGGATTTAGCACCTTACTACACAGCGGATTTCTCTTGGACCTATAGATCCCAAAGCGCTCCGTGGCAGCTGCAACTTTCCGTGCGCAATGCCACGAATCAGCGATTTGTGGAGCAATGGGGATACAACACCCTGGGCAGGATGTTTCAGGCTGGCTTATTTTATCGTTTAAAGTCTTGACCTGAAGGCAGTAGATACATTTCCTGTTCCCACCATGGTTGTTTGATTGGACCACCGATACGGCGCACAGATCCCTGAGAGAATTTTTGAGTTCTTGCACTCGTTCCTCCCTCGATTAAGTTTAGTGCAGCCGCTAGAAACGGCTCAGTAGGATCGCCAAATGCTTTGATATTTTTGGCGTAGTCCATTTCGTCTAAAGCGATTAAAGGCACAAATCCATCGCCATAATCCGCGTCTCCGTCGGCATTAAATATCTGAAATACAATAGGTTGCATGCCTACAGTGTGAGTGGTTTTTCTTGTACTGGGATCGCTATACGATGGTGGTGAATCCACCACGGTGATAGATCCTTCATTTTTTCCTACGGTGGTTCCACCTATAGTGATTACATCCATATAGGGACGTAAACCGTTTATGATCATTTCACTTGCTGAAGCGGTGGAAGGTGACGTGAGTACATAGAGCTTGGTCAATCCGGTAAGGCGACTCATCGGTGTGGTACCTGTGTAATTTCCTGTTTCATTGTACAAATAGACCACATTAAAGAATGGATAAACGGAACCTTCGGCATCATTGCGCTTGGTGTTGTAACGCAAATCAGCAAATATTGAACTCGAAGATTCAGCGGGTCTACTTCCGTCAATCATAGAGGCCAAAAGGGCGGAGGTAATTACGGTTCCCCCTCCGTTGTATCTTAAATCCAGCACCAATTCATTGATTCCTTGAGCTTTAAATTCAGTAAACACGTCGTTGAGTTGTTGGTGATATGGATATTTAAACCCGGTATACACAAAATAACCTATTTTTTTATTGCCTCTATTGAGCACTGTGTGGTACTGATTGGGGGTAGCAGAATACTCAATTCGGGTGATGTTTACTTCTTTAGTTGGAGTAAATACCCCATTGGAATATCGACCGACACCTAGAGTGATGTTATCATTTGAAAATAGATTGTTAATGATTTGGTAGTTATCTAGATTCATGACCTCTCCATCCACTTTATAGATGACATCGCCTCTTTCCAGACCTTGTTGAGCCGCAGGAGAATTGGGCACCGTATAGGCTATATGTATGTATACGCCTGTACCATCTTGGAACAAACTACCCCCCAATCGAATACCGTACGATTTGTTCGTGCCGGCAAATTGCTTGAGCTGTTCATCAACATCTGGAATATACCAAGAAAAGTCATCAACGCCTCTGTCGACTAGGGCATTGAATAATTGTTCGGGAGTGCTGTAGTTATTTAAATAAGTGTGGTACGCATTTAGGTCATTTAATTTGCTGTCTGCTAAAGCTGGAAGGGTGTTTTGCCAAAAGTACCAGTGGTTTAAACCCCGCCAAACAAAGTCGTTTACTTCGCTGAACTCAATTTCCTCGGGTTCTTCAACCACATCAATCGCAGGCTCCTCATCCTTGGAGCAAGCCGTAATAAAAATTAAACCAAACAATAAAGCTGCCAGGGTCCACCAGGATATTTTTTTCATGTGAAAGAGATTAAATTCTTAGGTACTTTAGCGAAGTAAAGCCAAATATCACCTAATTACACGGCAATTTAAGAAAGTTTTGTAACAAATAACTTTTGATTTCGTCTACAAATCAATGAACACATCTACTGGATTTTCAGAACAACAATTTAAGTCTGAGGTCATGATTCACCAAGCATTGGTCTATCGATTGGCAAAAGGTTTGTTGGTTTCTAAAGAAGAAGCTGAAGATGTAGTTCAAGAAATGATGACTCGACTTTGGACGCAGAGAACACAATTAAATCAAGTAGAAAATAAGAAAGCGTTTATCGCTAAAATGACTAAAAATTATTGCTTAGATCGATTAAAATCGAAACAAGCGCAAAGGGTTTCTTGGGATACCCCACACGAAAAACAGGCTATTTGGTCACCAGAAAAAAGTATGGATGCCAAAGAATCTGTTGAATTGATTTATCGTTGTTTGGCTCAATTACCTGAAATGCAGCGGTTGATATTTCAACTCAGGGATATTGAAGGTATGGAGTTTAAGGAGATAGAAGAAATTACAGGGATGCAGTCTGTGGCTATTCGGGTTTCGCTATCCAGGGTAAGAAAGACATTAAAAAATCATGTGTTGCAACAAAATCAACACGGCATAACAAGTAAAGTATGAAAAAGATCATAGAACGATACGCCGAGGGTGAAAGCTCTTTAGATGAGGAACATTCGTTACGCGATTGGGCCACCGATCCAGAATCTGGGTCTGTAGATGAATTGGCTTGGGCTCAGTTAATGCGTGGTATTAGTCAAGCTAAAGAAGCAAAGCCAGAGCAACCATGGGAGATACCAAGCAGACCAGTCTTTAGAATCCTCCCCCTAGGTCGTTTGGCCGCAGCAGCTTCCATAGTATTGGTTTTGGCTACAAGTATCTACACCCTACATCGAAACTACCAAAAGAGACAAGCTCAAATGGCTTATGAACAAACACTTGCTGCATTTGAGCTAGTATCTATTCAGATGCAAAAAGCCAATAATTCCCTAGCATATTTGGAAACTTACGAACAAACAAAAAATAAATTATTTAAATAATAAACTATGAAAATGAGAACTGTATTATTCACTTTGGCCGTTGTACTTAATTTATGGGCCACCCAAGCGCAGTCGATTTTCGATGCCTTGGAAAATAACGATGCGGTAAGCAGCGTTGTCGTCAACAAGAGTATGTTTATGATGCTCAGTAAATTTGAGGCTGCCTTGGATACAGAACCAGAGGCCAAGCAATTTGTAGAAATGGCCAAGAACATCCAAAGCCTAAAAGTATTCACTACCTCAGACAAGCAAGTCACTGCCCAAATGGAACAGATGGTCACCAAATATGTGGCGCAAAATAAGTTGACAGAGTTGATGAGAGCGCGTGACAAAGAAGGACATGTTCGTTTTTATATCCGACCGGGAGCTACAGAAGATAAGGTGAGGGAACTACTCATGTTTGTCGATCAACTAACTGGTCAGGGTTCAATCAATGGCAGAAAAGTGGAAAATGTGTTACTGACTATTGTTGGGGATATTGACCTGAACAAAATCAGTGGATTGATTGCCAAAATGAATCTTCCTCAAGAATTAAATCGAGTTTCTAAAAAGTAATCCATGAGAAGAATATATTTATGGGTCATGGCATTTACCCTGGTTTCTTGCCAAAATAGTCCGATCCAAGAGTTTTTTGCCCAAAAACAAGAAGATCCTCAATTTAATAGCTTGGTGCTGCCAGCCAGCCTGTTGGGTATTGCACAAGACAGTTTGAGTGAGCAACAAAGAGAAGCGGTTAATAGCCTAAAGAAAGTTCACCTGATTTGGCAAGAAAAAGACAGTGTACACACGGATATTTCAGCGGCCATTCTTCAAGCACAAGCAGCTCTTCAAGATCCAAATTATGAGACAATGATCAAGGTGCAAATGCCCTGGGGACAAGGTCAAGTGTTATTTAAGGGAACTGAAGATGCAGTGGATGAGTTCATTGTTATGGGGGCTCGCGATAGCCTGTTGGTCATGGCGCGCATCATGGGAGACAACATGCACCCCAAATACTTGATGCCATTTTTATCGTCTATGAATCAAGCACAGCCCGACATGGAAGCGCTTAAACCACTGATGATGATGCTTCAAGAAAAGGAAGTATTGCCCGCACCCATACAAGTGACAGACACTTTAACAAAAAAGTCTTAAATCCCTGTGTAGTTTTGGGGGGTGATCAGCCTCAAACTTTCTTTAACAGATTCGTCCACTTCAAGCCCATCAATAAATTGGCGCATGGATTGGGCGTTTATCTTTTCATGGGTTCTGGTGAGTCCTTTTAACGCTTCATAAGGATTTGGGTACCCTTCTCTTCGAAGGATTGTTTGAATAGCCTCAGCAACTACGGCCCAATTATCTTCGAGGTCTTGGTTGATTTTTTGCTGGTTGAGCACTAATTTACCCAAACCTTTAGCGGTAGATTGTATACCGATTAATCCATGGGCCCAAGGTGTGCCGATGTTGCGCAATACAGTACTGTCTGTTAAATCTCTTTGAAGTCTTGAAATGGGCAATTTCTCGGCCATGAAGGAAAGCAATGCATTGGCGACGCCAAAGTTACCCTCAGCATTTTCAAAATCAATAGGATTTACCTTATGAGGCATAGCAGATGACCCAATTTCTCCGGCTTTGATTTGCTGTTTAAAATAATCCATAGAAATGTAGGACCAGATGTCCCTATCTAAATCGATCAAGATGGTGTGAATTCTTTTCATGCCATCCATCAATGCTGCTAGGTGGTCGTAATGCTCAATCTGTGTGGTGGGAAATGAGTGGTGAAGTCCTAGAACTCTCTCTACAAAATCCTGGCCAAATGCTCTCCAATCAAACTCTGGGTAGGCGACGTGATGCGCGTTGTAGTTTCCGGTGGCTCCACCAAATTTTGCGGCATGTGGAACATGAGCTATGCTGCTCATCTGTTGATGGAGACGTTCGACAAATACCTGGATTTCTTTTCCTAATCGAGTAGGAGAGGCTGGTTGTCCATGCGTACGCGCCAACATTGGCACCTCTTTCCATTGTTCCGCCAGTTGTGAGAGCTGTTGGATGAGCGATTGAATGGAGGGGGCATATACCTGATTCCAAGCCTCTTTGATGGACAAAGGTATTGCCGTATTGTTGATGTCTTGGGACGTTAATCCAAAATGGATAAACTCTTTATAGGCTTCCCACCCCTGCTGATCAAAAAATTGTTTGATCAAATATTCGACCGCCTTAACGTCGTGGTTAGTAACCTGCTCGATGCGTTTTACTTCCAAGGCTTGCTCGGTCGTAAAATCTGTGTACAAGGAACGCAATTGAGGAAACCCCGATGTAGGAAATGAAGCGAGTTGAGGGATCCCGAACTCACAAAGCGCGATGAAGTACTCAACTTCAACACGCACTCGATACTGAATTAAAGCGTATTCTGAAAAATAGGGCGATAACGCCTTTGTTTTATCGGCATATCGGCCATCTACAGGGGAAATGGCATTGAGGGCTATGGTAGACATGGTCTGCGTATTAAAGGGCAAATATAGTCATTTGAAACGAGTCAAATTCTTCGTTTTCGCCTAGTTTTCTTGCAAAAGAACCGTATCAAATGGGGTGTCTATTACTAAAACACCCTGCTTAACTTCAGCTGAACTACCCGAGTAGGCATCCATCAATAGCGTGCCATCAGCCCACATGGACTGCACCTTGATTTTTTTTAACCCCAAAGGCTGTTCCAGCCCTATGATCACTCGATCATCTTTATAGGTTCTGGAAAAAGCATAAGGCGCTTCTTGGATTAATTGATGTACACCTTTGCCGACACTGAGGTGGGCACGTCTGAATTTACCTAGCTTTTGCCAGTGGGATAGATTTTCAGCTACTAGTGGATCGCTTAAGCTCGCCCAATCCATGGGAGTTCTCAGGTTGGCATCACCAACAGCTCCCTCGAAAGTAAGCGGTCTATTGACTTCATCACCATAGTAAATTTGGGCTCCTCCTGGTGATAGAAGCAAAACATTGGCTGCTTTTTTGCCTTGAGTGCGGTCTTTGTCATAAGCATCTCCATCATCGTGAGAGTCGATGTAGTTTAACAACCCTTTTCCTTGGTGGGTTGTTTGTAGGTAGTTGTTTTGTTCAGAAAACAGGGCTTCATAACCTTTTTTAGCTTCGTGTTTAAAACCAAAATGAATCATGGCGTTAAAGCCATATTGATAGTAATCCACTATTTTATCCCCAAATGAATAGGCTGTTCCTCCTGCTGGGTGATAACCGTACACTTCTCCTACCATATAAAAAGGTGTTTCGCCCAATGTTTGTTCGGGATGGTCTGCTCTCCACTGACTCAAAGCCCAGGAAGACTGTTCATACAACATGGTCCAAGCATCCTCAGAGGCGTGTTTAGCCGTATCTACCCTAAATCCATCGACACCTAACTCACGCACATAATCCGTGAGCCATTTGACGATATAGGCTTTTGGACTTCTCGGATAACCTGTGCGCTGAAAAAACGCTTCGAGTTCCTCCACTTCTTGAGCCAATCTGCCTTCAGCAGTCCATTTTTCCACCAAAGAGACCGGCAGCATCACAGGTTCATTGGACTCGGTGATGATGTCCGGCAGATTGGCCACAAGGGTACACGCTGTAGTACCTGAGTAGTTTTGAAAGTCACACACAGGGCTTAATCGCACCCAATCACTAGGCCAAGCAGCATCCATGTCAGTAACAGGACCAGTATGGTTTAGGACAGCATCAAGTACTACCCTGATTTGATGTTTGTGCGCCGTGTCAATCAGGTTTTTTAAGTCTTCGATAGTC
>JBEAQS010000140.1:0-6687 GCA_041163765.1 Bacteroidota bacterium
GCTACCACGGCCCTAGTTCAAGCGACTAAAACTGCTGAAACAGCCGATCAAAAACACCAGGCATACCACAACCTGGGCAATGCCCTCATGGCACAAAAGGCGTATGATCGAGCAGAAATGGCTTTTAAATCAGCCCTGAAAAACAAACCTGAAGACGACCAGACCCGATACAACTACGCATTGGCCAAGTCGATGCGGGAAAAGCAGGAACAAAACAAAGACCAGAACAAAGACAATAAAGACCAACAGGACAAAAAAGACCAGCAAGATCAGCAGGATCAAAACCAAGGAGGTCAAAACGATCAAAACAAACAGGACCCGAACAAAGGAGATCAGGACCAAAAAGATAAAAACAGCAAACCCCAAGACCCTGGGGATCAAGAAAAAGAGGATCAAAAACAAGGGGATGGCGACAAGAAAAAAGAACAGCCAAAAAAACCTCAAGAAGCACCTCAACCGCCTAAGAAACAAAGTCAGCTCTCTCCACAACAAATCCAAAACATGTTAGAGGCGCTGCAAAACGAAGAGAAGAAAGCAAAGGAAAAAATGGATAAACTCCAGAAAAAAGGAGTTAAATCCTCACAAAAAAAGGACTGGTAATGCAACAGATCAAACGTGTGCTATTGGGGATGCTTGCGTTGGTTTGGGCCACAGGAATGTGGGCCCAAGACAAAGAAATCCTCTTTGAAGTATCCGTGAGCAAAGAAAAACTGGGGCTCAATGAACGATTGCGCGTAGATTTCACCATGAACCGTGACGGAGATCACTTTGAAGCGCCGACTTTCAAAGGATTTAAAGTACTCATGGGGCCATCACAATCCACTAGCTCTTCGTGGATCAATGGTGTCCGCTCTTTTTCCAGAACCTTTTCGTTCATTCTACAACCCACCGCTAAAGGTTCTTGGACCATCGGACAAGCAGAAATCACGATTGACGGGACGGTCTATAAAACAGCTGCCAAGAAAGTAGAAGTTACCGAAGCGGTGGCTAAACCAAGTGATGAACAAACCGCCCAGGATGTGGCAGATCAGAATGTGCGGGTCATTTCAGAGGTGTCCAAAACAAATCCATACCTGAACGAGGGTATTCTGATCACCTATAAATTGTTGGTAGGAACCGGAGTCAATGTCACCAACTTTAATTCAGTAGATGCGGCGGAATACACCCATTTTTGGAACCAAGACTTGCCGATAAACGCCTATAACTTTGAGCCCACTACCTATGAGGGGAAATCTTATCAATCTGTGGTGCTCAAGCGCGTATTGTTGTATCCTCAAAAAACGGGGAAACTCAGCCTGAAACCCTATACTTTTGAACTTTCAGTAGACGTCCCCACCAACCGAAGGGACTTCTTTGGCAGACCGCTTTATGCCCCGGCCACCCGAGTAGCTACAACAGCTGAAATCACCATAGAGGTGAAAGAGCTCCCTGTAGAAAATAGACCAGCCTCTTTCACCGGGGCTGTGGGTAGCTTCGACTTTTTTGTGACCCCCAACAAAACCGCCTTGGATACTGGAACTGCGCTTGAAGTTGAGGTCAGGGTAACCGGAAAAGGAAATCTGAAATTGTTTAGCCTACCGGAGCTAAAAGTTCCTGCTGCTTTGGAACGCTATGCGCCAGAAAACAAACAAAAAATAAACAACAGCCGCACGGGCATGGAGGGGTCCATATCAGACACCTACACCATCATTCCCAACTTTCAAGGAAGCTATCCTATTCCGGGATTAGAATTTAGCTACTTTGATCCCAAGACCAAGAAATACGTGACCCGCTCCACGGAGGAAATCAACATTCAGGCGCTGGGTGGTGCCGTGAGCGGTGAGCCAACAAACACCCCAAGCAAAACGCCAACGGTGCGCTCTGAAGGATTTAGGTTTATCAAATTAACCCATCAGCTAGCGCCGATAACGAGCGGTTCGTTTATCGAAGACTTAAATTTCTATTTGATTTGGCTCGTACCTCTCTTGTTGTTGCCCATTTTAGGCTGGTGGATCCGATACAACCAAGCCCGTGGGAATGATTTGGGTGCACTCAAGAGAAAAGCTTCTTCCCGAATGGCTAAAAAATATTTGGGCCAAGCACAAAAAGCGCTTAAAACTCCAGACAGCTTCTATTTAGCCCTAGAAAAATCCATGCAGCACTTCCTAAAGGCTCGCCTTTCGATAGAAACCGCAGATATGACTCACGACACCATAGAAGAGTTGTTGATGGCTCAGGGAGTCTCCAAAGAGGTTTCTGGCCGTTTAATCGAGTTGTTAAACCGATGTGCTATGGCTCGCTACAGTCCGAAAAAAATATCGGACATGCACGAAGATTACACCGCAGCCCTAGCTGTTCTTACCGACCTGGACAAACAACACCAAAGCTGATGAAAACACGTCTTTTGATTTTAGGATTGCTCTTGGGAAACTACTGCCTGTCTTGGGGACAAACCAACATCCAGGATCAAGCGGATGCCTGGTGGGCGGAAGCACAAAAAGCATATCAAGAAGAGCGATATACCGAGGCGATTGAGCAGTATCAGAAAATAAGCCAATCAGGACTGGCGGATGAAGCGCTGTACTTTAATTTGGCCAATGCCTACTACAAATCGAATCAGGTGGGCAACAGTATCTACTATTACGAAAAAGCCTTGCTCCTCAATCCTGAGGATGAAGATGTCGCGGCCAATCTAGCCTACGCGCAAAAAATGACCTTAGATCAAGCGGCGACCCCGCTGGCGCCAACCCTAGGCGCTACTATGGTAAGAAGTATTGTTCACTGGAATCCTAAGTACCTAAAATACGGGGCGTGGTTGGGCATGTGGTTGTTTGTCGCTTTTGTGGTGCTGTATCGATTAGGTGGGACGACTCGTGTGAAGAAATGGGGATTTGCCTTAGCTACCCTAAGCTTAATGACTGGATTAATGTGTTTTTCCGCAGAGTATTTGAGAGACTATTGGACTTCAAAAGATCAGCCAGCTATTGTCTTTGGCGTAGTATCTATTCGGGAGGCGCCCGCTGTGAGCGCTCCAGAGTTATTTACCCTGAACGAGGGCACCAAAGTTCAGGTCCTGGAAGAGCTCGAAGGATGGGGGCACATTGCTATGGCCGATGGAACTCAGGGTTGGATGGAGCTTTCAGGTTTAAAAAAACTGAGGGAATTACCTGAATAGACTCAATAACCCTCCTATTTTTATACCTTTGGAGGCTAAAATCCCTTTTCGCATAGAATTATGTTGGATCAACTGCAAAAACACTTGGATCAAGTGGCCGAATTCACTGCAGAAAACGCTGCTGCGGTGGAAGAATTTCGCATACAATACTTAGGTAAAAAAGGAGTCTTGGCCGCCCTATTTGCCGACTTTAAGCATATACCCAACGACCAAAAAAAGGAATACGGCCAAAAACTCAACGAGCTTAAAGAGCGTTGTGCCGAAAAAATTGACGGCTTTAAAAGCCAGGACTCTGGTCCATCTGCCAAACTCGGCAGTCTAGGCGATCTAACAAGACCTGGATACCCCATGCCTATGGGGGCTATTCACCCGATCAGTGAGGTGAAAAACAGAATCGTCGAGATCTTTTCACGCATCGGATTTAATGTTTCTGAAGGTCCAGAGATGGAGGATGATTGGCACAATTTCACGGCGCTAAATCTTCCAGAATACCACCCAGCCAGAGATATGCAAGACACCTTTTTCTTGCAAACTGAACCAGATTGGATGTTGCGCACCCATACCTCATCCGTTCAGGTGCGCTATATGGAAACCCACCAACCGCCTATTCGAACAATTTCTCCGGGTAGGGTGTACAGAAACGAAGCCATTTCCGCTCGATCCCATTGCTTTTTTCACCAAATCGAGGGATTGTATATCGATAAAAATGTATCGTTTGCTGACTTAAAACAAACACTGGCCTACTTTACCAACGCCTTGTTCGGCACGTCAAAAATCAGGATGAGGCCTTCTTACTTTCCATTCACGGAACCCAGCGCTGAAGTAGATGTTTATTGGGGCTTGGAAACAGAGACGGACTACAAAATGACCAAAGGAACAGGTTGGTTAGAGATTATGGGGTGTGGTATGGTCGATCCTGAGGTCTTAAAAAATTGCGGCATTGATCCTGAGGAATATTCTGGATTTGCCTTTGGTATGGGCATAGACCGAATCGCCTTACTCTTGCATCAGATTTCTGACATCAGGTTGTTGAGCGAGAATGATCTTCGCTTCTTGGAACAATTCCAACCAAGATTCTAGTGGGCGGAGCTTCCCCATTGATTGAAGGGGAACTTGGTCAAATTGGCGTTGTAGTATCTGGGGTCTCCTGTCACTTCTGATCCCAACCATTCAGGATGCTGAAATGTTTCATCAGTGCGACTGAGCTCTATTTCCGCGATTATTAACCCGAGATTTTCACCGGAAAAGACATCGACCTCAAAAGTGTGTGTGCCAGCAGGTACAAAGTACCGAGTTTTCTCAATGCGACCAGGGAGACACAAACTAAAAAGTGCCTGTGCTTCTTCACTTGACAAAGACTGCTCCCATTCAAACCGGCTGGTACCATCTGCACTGGATTGACCTTTAACGGTTAATTTGCCTCCTGTGTCCAGCACGCGCACGCGCACGACGCGCGCAGGATCAACAGACAAAAAACCTTGAGCGATAAACTCATGGTGGGTCGCCAGATGAATAAACTCCTGAGACTGAACCAAAAACTTACGCTCAATTTCTACCATAGCCTGAGGCTAAATGATTTCAGTCACTTTTAAAGAGTTGACCATGCCTTTTTCCTTAAGCGGCATGGAAGTCAACGTAATGGTATAATCCCCGGCTTCAAGTATTCCCTGATCTTTACCAATCTGGTTAAGATCGGCGATTGTTTGGTCCGTGGACTCGCGTTTGTCGTAGTAAAATGCTTTTACCCCCCAAAGCAAATTCAATTGAGATAAAATGCGTTTGTTAGAAGTAAACACCAAAATGTGGCAAGAAGGCCTACACGCGGATACTTGGTACGCGGTAAACCCACTGTTGGTCAACAACTGCAAGGACTTGGCCTCAATATCTTTGGCCATGACAACGGCGTGGTAACATACCGATTTGGTGACAAATCGTTTGGTTTTTACCGATGGCGCTTCCGCAGGTACCTGAATGGAGTCTGCGTCCTCAACGCTTCTGAGGATTCTGCTCATCGTCTCAATGACCTGAACTGGGTATTTACCCACGGAGGTTTCTCCAGAGAGCATAACTGCATCCGCACCGTCCATCACTGAATTGGCCACATCATTCACCTCAGCTCGGGTAGGCGTCAAGCTGTCAATCATGGTTTCCATCATCTGGGTAGCGATGATTACAGGGATACGCGCTTGTTTGCACTTGCGCACCAATTGCTTTTGAATCAACGGAACCTCATGAGCGGGAATTTCCACACCCAGGTCTCCACGAGCCACCATTAAACCGTCGCAGTAAGCGATGATTTGGTCGATATTTTCAATAGCCTCTGGCTTTTCAATTTTAGCTACAATGGGAATCTTATAGTCGGAATGCTCCTTGATCAAGTTTTGCAGATCCATGATGTCCTGGCTGTGGCGCACAAAAGAAAGCGCAATCCAGTCCACCTGTTGTTCGATGGCAAATACCGCGTCTTCAATATCTTTCTCCGTAAGCGCAGGTAGAGAAACATTGGTGTTTGGCAGATTCACCCCTTTTTTAGATTTAAAAGGACCTCCTTGAACCACCTTGGTCAAAACGCTGTCTACTCCGTTAGAGCTCACCACTTCAAACATGAGTTTTCCGTCATCGACCAACACTTTCTCTCCAGGTTTTACATCCTGAGGGAATTGCTTGTACGTCATATATGCCTTGGTCTTGTCTCCCACAAAAGGAGATCCAGTCATAAAGGTTACCTCATCGCCTGGAGCTACCACGCTGCCCTCCTCCATCACGCCCACGCGCAATTTAGGACCTTGAAGGTCTGCGAGAATGGACACGTGTAAACCGAGTTCTTCATTCAATGCGCGAATCATGTCTATGCGCGCTTTGACATCGGCGTAATCAGCGTGAGAAAAATTGACCCTAAATACGTCTACCCCTGCCAGCATCATTGATTTGAGCACTTCGGGATTTTCAGTCGCTGGACCTAAAGTGGCGACGATTTTAGTCTTTTTGGTGAGTAACATATTAAAAAATTAAATTGTTTTTTGATTTTAATTGGTCGTAATCAACGGCAAATGCCGTGACGACTGAGGGGATTTGCAGCAGTGCCTCCAAGAGTTGTTCCTCCAAAGCTTGATCTGCTTCATCCACTTTGATAAAATAATCGACTTCTTTTAATTCTGGAACCAAGCACGCCCTGGTGGCCACTGGGGTGGATTGAAATAAATCTCCGTACTTTTCTTGAGAGAACACTTCCGTTTGATTGGCGATTAATTGCCAATATGCATCAGCGCTAAAATCTTCCCAGCCAAAAACAGAAAATCGAGCATCGCGGCCAAATTCAACATCTTGTTCTAGTCGCGCTAGCCGTGTATTCAGAGATTTATTGATTTGGTAGGCCAATGTGTAGTCTTCTAAAGGGGTGTGAATGGCTATGAGCAGACAAGGCTCGTCGTAGTAATCAATCGACAATTTGTGTACTGCACTCATAAGGCCAAAATCGATACAAATATATAATTATTGCTGAGCAAACCCGGGCAAATCCACATATTCTGCAC
>JBEAQS010000141.1:0-6347 GCA_041163765.1 Bacteroidota bacterium
CACAGTCGGGGGATGAGCTACCGCGCTTTCACCAACCTGTTTCTGCCCTACTCCGCTACAGACCGAGTAGAACTCAAGCTCAGACACTACCTCAACATAGCCCAGGATGATCCCGGTTGGGAGATGCTCTCCTGGCTGGGCTTATTTAGTGAAACCCTCAAAATCGAACGAGAACACGCCACCCCTGCTCAAGCACTTCAAGAAATTCTGGAAAAATCCTGGACGATGGGCCCTGAGGACAAGGACATGATTGTGATGTACCACAAGATCGGGTATGAACTCGACGGTGAGATGAAGCAAATCGATGCCTATATGGTCTCTACGGGTGAAGATCGACACTATACCGCGATGGCCAAAACAGTCGGACTTCCCCTAGCCATTGGGGCGATGCAACTCTATTTAGGCCGATTTAAACAGCCGGGGATTCACCTTCCCTTGACTGCAGACCTCTACCGACCTGTACTGCAGACACTGCAGGAGAAAGGCATTGTGTTCCACCATAAAGAAACGGCCTACAGGGGGTATAACCCCGGTGCATTTGCCGTAGATGCATAAGCGAAAAAAGGGTAATTTGGCCAAAACAAACTAGTCAATGAGCCAAAAGAACCCCCAACTACAGTTAGACGGTACCGATAAAGAGATACTGCGCAAACTGATGAAAGATGCGCGCACACCCATCCTGGAAATTGCTCGGAAAATTGGAATATCAGGGGCTGCTATTCACCAACGGTTGCGCAAACTTGAACAATCCGGATTGATTACTGGATCGAAATATGTGTTAGACCCGAAGGTTTTAGGGTACACCACCATGGCCTATATCGGTGTTTACCTAGACAAAGCGATGAACCATCCCGAGGCCGTAGAATCGCTAAAAAAAATTCCAGAAGTCCTCGAATGTCACTACACCACTGGGAATTGGTCCGTGTTGATCAAAGTGCTTTGTCGCGATAATGCGCACCTGATGGAGTTGCTCGACAAACAAATTCAAGCTATTCACGGAGTATCTCGGACGGAGACATTCATCTCGCTGGCCCAACAAATCGACCGACAAATTGCCCTGTAATCTGCCAAAATGTGTTAATACTGATCGACATAATTGAATTGGTACTAATTTTGACACAACCCAAGTAAAAAGTAACCTATGATGTATTATGTCATTGTGGGCGTGATCGCCCTGTTGTCTATGGCTGTGAGCAGTAAACTGAAAAGCAAGTTTGCCCACTACAGCAAACTGCATTTGCGCAATGGAATGAGCGGTGCAGAAATTGCCGAAAAAATGTTGGCGGACCACGGGATTTACGACGTAAAAGTCATCTCTACCCCTGGCCAATTAACCGACCACTACAACCCTCAAAACAAAACCGTCAACCTCAGTGAGTCGGTGTACCATCAGCGCAATGCCGCCGCCGCCGCTGTAGCTGCCCATGAATGTGGCCACGCCGTTCAGCACGCCACTGCCTACTCTTGGTTGACCATGCGCTCTAAAATGGTTCCTATGGTTCAAGTAGCCTCTGGTCTCTCTCAATGGGTGATTATGGGAGGTTTGATACTTTCCGCTTCTTCGCCCTTGGGCAGTATGGTGTTTTTGGCCGGTATCATCCTCTACGGAATCGTGACCGCTTTTACACTGATTACCCTACCCGTCGAATACGATGCGAGTAACCGTGCGATTCTGTGGTTGGAACGAAAAAACATGGTGAGCCAACAAGAACTAGCAGGAGCCAAAGACGCGTTGACATGGGCGGCGCGTACCTACTTGGTCGCTGCCATTGGCGCCTTGGCTACACTGGCCTATTTCGTGTTGCGCTTTTTGGGTAGCAACCGGGATTAATCACCTGGTAAGCGATCATAAAAAAAGGGGGGAGGCCGCAGGCCTCCCCCCTTTTTTCGTTAAAGACAGCGCGCTTTAGAGCACAATGTTGACAATCTTCCCAGGAACGACAATGACCTTTTTAGGCGCAGCCCCACCGAGGTATTCCAGCGTTTTGGGGTGTGCCATAACTGTGGCTTCTACCTCTTCTTTAGGGGTGTTGATGGCAAAAGACAGGGTGAACTTGGTTTTTCCATTAAACGAAATGGGGTATTCTTTAGCTGACTCAGCCACCATGGCCGGATCAAAAATCGGAAAGGGCACATGCGCAATCGAACCGTTATGGCCCATCATCTGCCACAATTCTTCAGCGATGTGGGGGGCATAGGGAGAAACCAATACCGCCAAAGGCTCCAATACAGCCCGAGCATGACACCCTTGTTGTGCCAGTTCATTCACACAAATCATAAAGCTGGACACCGAAGTGTTAAACGAAAACTGCGCCACGTCTTCGGTGACTTTTTGAATGGTTTTGTGCAGCGTCTTCAGAGAAGCAGCACTAGGGGTGCTGTCCTCTACCAAGCATTGAGTGCCATCGCTGTACAAGCGCCACAATTTTTTCAAAAACCCTAGAGTGCCCGTAATCCCGGCAGTGTTCCAGGGCTTAGACTGTTCTAAGGGACCTAAAAACATCTCGTACAAGCGGAGTGCATCAGCCCCATAAGTCGCACAGACTTCGTCTGGACTCACTACATTGTATTTAGACTTGGACATTTTTTCCACTTCTCTACCGGTGTAATACACCCCGTTTTCCAATTCAAATACAGCTTCGGAATACTCAGGTCTCCAAGCCTTAAATGCGTCGATATCCAATGCATCAGAAGCATTCACCATAGATACATCTACGTGAATCGGAGTCACCGAACGATTCCCGATCAACCCCTTGGACACAAAAGTTTTGTTGTCATCCAGTCGATATACAAAAGCCGAAGTGCCCGTAATCATCCCTTGATTGATCAGTTTCTTGGCAAAATGTTCGTGGGGAATAAATCCGCGATCATAGAGGAACATCGTCCAAAAACGAGCGTACAAAAGGTGTCCTGTAGCGTGTTCGCTTCCTCCGATATACAAATCCACTTGTCCCCAATACTTCATGGCTTCTTCAGCCGCCAACGCTTCGTTGTTCATCGGATCCATATAGCGCAAGAAGTAGAAAGAACTTCCTGCCCACCCGGGCATGGTGTTGAGTTCTAGGGGAAAAACTGTCTTTTGGTCGATTAAATCATTGGCGACTACCCGATTTTGGACGGTATCCCAGGCCCAATGGGTGGCATTACCCAAGGGGGGTTCTCCAGTCGGAGTAGGCAAATACTGCTTTACTTCAGGCAATACTACAGGCAAATGCGCCTGATCGATCAACTCTGGTACTCCATTTCGGTAAAATACAGGAAATGGTTCTCCCCAATATCGCTGACGGCTGAATACAGCATCGCGCAAACGGTAGTTGATTTTTCCCTGACCCAGACCACGGGCTTCTAAGGCCTCTATAGCCGCCTTTAACGCGGATTTATAGTCTAGTCCGGTAAGAAAATCAGAGCTGTCGATCACCACCCCGTCTTTGGACTCATAGGCAGAAGCGCTTACATCAACCCCTCTAAAAATATTGGGGATCGGTAGGGAGAAATGCTGTGCAAAATCCCAATCGCGTTGATCGCCGCAGGGTACAGCCATCACGGCTCCTGTTCCATAACCCGCGAGCACGTAGTCTCCTATCCAAATTGGAATAGGTTGTTGGGTAAATGGATGAGCTACATAGGCCCCGGTAAATACGCCGCTAATTCTTTTGACATCAGCCATGCGATCGCGTTCGGAACGTTGGGCCGTAGCGGCCACATATTCCTGAACTGCTGCTCTTTGTTGGGGTGAGGTCACTAGTTCCACCAAGGGATGCTCCGGAGCCAGGGTCATAAAAGAGACCCCAAAAATGGTGTCAGGGCGGGTGGTAAACACCTCGATCGGATGGGATTCCTTCAGGTATTCACTCGGCAGCGTATGAAAAATCACTTGGGCGCCTTGTGAACGACCGATCCAATTGGTTTGGGCGTCTTTTAATGGCTGAGGCCAGTCCAAGGAGGCCAATCCATCGAGTAAACGCTGCGCATATGCGGCAATTCGCATGCTCCACTGAAGCATTTTCTTGCGCACGACAGGATGACCGCCGCGTTCGGAACGTCCGTTGATTACCTCGTCATTGGCCAAAACAGTACCCAGCGCAGGGCACCAATTCACCTCAGTCTCTGCCAAATACGTCATTCGATAGTGCTGCAACAGCTCCTCTTTATCGGCAGCAGACTTATTGGCCCAGTCGGAGGCGCTGCACGCGGGCGCTGTTTCGGCACCTGCTGCGCGGATCGACGAATTTCCGTCTGTGGACAACCGTTCGATCAGGGAGTCAATAGGCTGCGCTTTATTCGTCTCTAAATCATACCAAGATTGAAAGAGCTGACTGAAAATCCACTGAGTCCAGCGGTAATAGGAGGGATCTGAAGTGCGCACCTCTCTATCCCAATCAAAGGAAAAGCCCATCTGATCGAGTTGGGTGCGGTAGCGGTCAATATTGGCCTGGGTGGTTATCGACGGATGTTGTCCGGTTTGAATAGCGTACTGTTCAGCAGGCAATCCAAATGAGTCATAGCCCATGGGGTGCAATACATTAAAGCCTTGGTGGCGTTTAAAGCGCGCGTAAATATCTGAGGCGATATACCCCAATGGATGCCCGACGTGTAGCCCTGCTCCTGAGGGATAAGGAAACATATCCAGGACGTAATATTTGGGTTTATCCGAGTGGTTGTCTGCGGCAAATGTTTTGTGTTCTGCCCAATAAGCCTGCCAACGGGCTTCGATTTCTGTAGGTTGGTAATTCATCATCTTGTACTATATCCGTGGGGCGACAAGCCCTAGCCTGCTTCCGATACAGACTTGGGCAAAAATAGTCATTAGCGACAAGACCTCGGGGCAGGGGGCAGGAATTTTTGCTACATTTGGGGGCATTCTTGTACCATGAATACAGCATTTGACAAATTTCAAAAACAAAGACTGATCAGCTCCTACTTTTCTGTAGTGCTCAGTATCTCTTTAGTGCTTTTCCTGACTGGTCTACTCGGCATATTGGTGCTGAACACCAAAAAAATAGGGGATCACTTCAAAGAACAGGTTCATTTGGTGCTGTTTTTGGCTGATGACACCTCAGACCAACAGATCAAAGAGATCAGTAAGTCCCTGTCCGAAAAACCCTACACCAAGTCCATGACCTTTATCTCCAAAGAAGAAGCGGCCGAGGCCCAAGAGAAAGATTTAGGCGAAAACTTTGTGGAGTTCTTGGGATTTAACCCGCTAAAAAACGCCCTCGATGTTCAGTTAAACGCTGAATTTGTCGACCCGACCACGATAGAAGAAGCGGTGGCTGAATGGGAAAAAACCAAAGGTGTTGCTGAAGTAAGCTACGACCAGCCCCTGATCGGATTGTTGAATGAAAACATCGCTAAAATGACCCTGTGGATTCTTGTCATCAGTGGCCTATTTAGCTTGGTGGCCTTTTTATTGATCAATAGCTCCATTCGCCTGTCGATCTATGCCAAGCGATTTATCATCAAAACCATGCAGATGGTAGGAGCAACTCCTGGATTTATCCGAAAACCATTTATCTTGACCAACATCAAGTTAGGCCTTATCGGCGCCATCATGGCCAACGTGTTTATCGGTATTGTCCTCTGGCGCGTCAAACAGAGTATTCCAGAACTTGACGTATTAGGCGATTGGAAACAGGTAGCTTGGTTGTTTTTCGGGGTACCCTTTCTGGGTATGTCCATAGCGGGAATCAGTACTTTTTTAGCGGCACAGCGTTTTCTAAAACTCAGAACCTCAGAACTATACGATTAACTCATGGGAGACAACAACACCTTATTTGGAAAAAGAAACTACCTCTTCTTAGGCGTAGGCATCGCACTGATGGCTTTGGGTTTTGTGCTGATGAGCGGAGGAAAAAGCCAAGATCCCTTGGTCTTTAACCCTGAAATTTACAACTTTCGACGCATTAGACTTGCTCCAACCTTAGTGCTGGCAGGTCTTGGTGTATTGGTTTACGCCATTCTGACCAAACCACGTGCTTGATATGGAACTACTCGAAGCCATATTGCTGGGGCTGATACAAGGACTTACTGAGTTTCTCCCTGTATCCTCCAGCGGACACCTCGAATTGGGCAAAGCCATTTTAGGTTATACCCCACAAGAAGGACTGTTATTTACGGTAATGCTTCATCTGGCCACCGCACTAGCCACGCTGATTGTATTTCGCGCTCAGGTAGCGGAAATACTCAAAGGTTTGTTTTCATTCACCTGGAACGAACAAACACAATACAGTGTGCAGATTATTGTCTCCATGGTGCCTGCTGCATTGGTTGGGGTGTTTTTTGAAGCGGAACTCTCTGCGTTATTTGACGGAAGTGTGCTTTTTGTCGGATGGATGCTTTTGGTTACA
>JBEAQS010000142.1:0-12903 GCA_041163765.1 Bacteroidota bacterium
GGCATTCCAATTCAATCAGTGATAGATACCATACAGACCATGACTGATGGTCATGAAGCTGAGGCATCTGATCTGCGAGTTGTTGGTATTTTCCATGAAAAGCTTGTGACTGATGAGCTTGGACTAATTTTTTAGTGTCCAAATGCTTTTTGAGTACGGCCAACATTTGCTGCGGAAGTACCGGTTTGATCAAATAGTCTGTAATGGAAGCCCCAATAGCCTCATTCATGATGTGCTCTTCAGAATTATTGGTGACCATCACAATCGGCACCCCTTTTTTTATCCAATGAATTTTTTCAATCAACATCAATCCGGAAATTCCAGGCATGTTTTCATCCAGAAACACCAAGTCACAACTGTTTTTGGACAGCCATTCCAAGGCGGCAATTCCATCGTGATAGGGGGTGACTTGGTAGCCCTTTTCTTCCAAAAAGAGTCGGTGTGGCTTTAATAAATCAATCTCATCATCGATCCATAATATGCTGGGCTGGCTCATTTGTTTATCTTTGTGTCAAACTTCAAAAAGTGCCTCATTTAGAGAAAACAACGGTCTTTAATGATCCAATTTACGGATTTATCAAGATAGAGGATCCATTTGTGCTTCAATTGATCGATCATCCATATGTCCAAAGATTGCGCAGGATATCTCAAATGGGCTTGTCTTCTTTGGTTTATCCTGGGGCACAACACACAAGATTTGCCCATGCATTAGGGGCCTATCACTTGATGGGGACGGCTATATCCGTGTTAAAAAGAAAAGGGACAGTAATCTCTGTAGAAGAAGAAAAAGCGCTGGGCTATGCTATTTTATTGCATGACCTGGGACATGGTCCATTTTCTCACGCTTTGGAACGCGCATTGATCGCTGATTTTTCTCACGAACAAATAGGATTGGCCTTGATGAATTCGCTCAACCAAACTTTTGGGGGGAAATTAACTTTGGCTATTGAGATCTTTAAAGGAACCTATCCTAGATCGTTTATGAATCAATTGGTAGCGAGTCAATTGGATATGGATCGATTGGACTACTTAAAAAGAGATAGCTTTTACACCGGAGTTGCTGAGGGGAACATCAATGCAGATCGATTAATAGATATGATCAATGTCGTTGACGATCAATTGGTTATCGAGCAAAAAGGGGTTTACTCTGTTGAAAAATTTCTGATGGCCAGGAGATTTATGTACTGGCAAGTTTATTTGCATAAAAAATCCTTATCGGCAGAGATATTATTGCTTAAATCCTTGGAGCGCGCGCAACATATAGTTGCCCAGGGGATGGAGTTAGTAATGAGCCCTCAATTGGCTCAATTTTTACGCGCTAAACCCACTGAAATCATTTGGAATCAGGATATCCAGGAGGCATTTGCCGCTTTGGATGATATTGATATACTTCATGCGGTAAAACAATGGCAAGCACATAGCGATCCTGTTTTGAGCAGATTGGCTCAAATGATCAACAACAGGACTTTATTACACATTGAGCTTTTTGATCAACCAGTCGACTCGAACCTGCTGGAGTCTAAAAAAATAAGTACAGCTCAATCCTGGGATTTAGATGGAGACCAGGCGAGCTATTTTGTTTTTTCTGGCAAAGTCCGCAATACTCCGTACAAAGCAGGGCAAAACCCCATAGTTTTTATGGATAAGTCAGGTAATATGGTCTCTTTTGATTCTTTGATGGAGGCCCCTTACTTTAACGCTTTATTGCATCCAGTTATTCGTCATTACCTTTGCTTCCCTAAACTTTAGGGTTCAGGGATTTTTGCTATTTTTGTGCCTATGAAATTTACCGCCAGCCAAATTGCGCATATCCTTGAGGGAAGGGTTGAAGGAGATTGCGATGCAGCAGTTTTTCAATTGTCAAAAATTGAAGAAGGTGTTCCGGGTTCCATCAGCTTTTTGGCCAATCCAAAATATACCCCACATATTTACACTACTCAAGCGAGTATTGTGATCGTATCTGAAGATTTTGTTGCGGAAAAACCCATCGAGACCACCTTGATCAGGGTTAAAGATGCCTATCAGTCGTTTACGGTGTTATTATCCTATTACGACAAACTCAAAGGGGATAAACTCGGGGTGGAGCAGCCTTCATATATCGCAGATTCAGCGCAAATAGGGGAGGCGTTTTATTTAGGCGCCTTTTCGTATATAGGGGCCAATACCAAAATCGGTAACCGGGTTAAAATTTATCCTCAAGTCTTTATCGATGAAGGGGTAACCATAGGTAATGATGTAACGATTTTTTCCGGGGCTCGAATTTGTTCCGATACGGTCATCGGCAATTTTTGTGTCATTCATGGCAACGCTGTTATCGGTGCTGATGGATTTGGATTTGCACCAAATGAATCGGGGAGTTACAACAAGGTTCCTCAAACAGGTAATGTAGTGATTGAAGATCATGTCGATATCGGAGCATCTACGACGATTGATCGCGCTACCCTGGGATCAACCATCATCAGACAAGGCGCCAAATTGGATAACCAGATTCAAATCGCGCACAATGTAGAGATTGGAGAGAACACCGTCATTGCGGCCCAAACGGGCGTGGCTGGATCGACCAAGATCGGCAAAGGGTGCATGATTGGCGGTCAGGTAGGATTTGCCGGTCATTTAGTCATCGGCGATCATGTCAAGATACAAGGCCAATCAGGGGTCGTGAAAAGCCTTAAGTCCGGATCTGTGGTTCAAGGAACCCCAGCCTTTAATTACTCCGACTACAACAAATCATACGTATATTTTAAAAATCTGCCCAAACACCTCAATCATAAAGATTAAGCCATGGCGACTACATCAACTATGCAACATACCATCGCTCGTGAAGTGACGCTCAAAGGAGTGGGACTACATACTGGAAAAGAGGTTACCTTAAAATTTATACCAGCTCCAGAGGACCACGGATATGTGTTCCAAAGAATTGATTTGCCAGAGTCGCCTCTGGTGCCTGCCGATGCTCAATATGTGGAAAATACCCAAAGAGGTACCAACCTAAACAAAGATGGCGTACACATCAACACATCGGAACACGTGCTTTCCGCTTTGGTAGGACTTGAAATAGACAACGTATTGATTCAACTCGATGCGCCTGAGCCACCGATTATGGATGGTTCAGCAAAGTTCTTTGTAGAAGCTTTAGAGTCCGCTGGATTGGTTGAGCAACAAAAGCCTCGCTACGAATACGTGGTCAAAGAGGTGTTTACCTGTAAAGATGAAGAAACCGGTTCTGAAATTACCTTGATCCCTTCGGATACCTACCAAGTTTGCACTATGGTGGATTTTGGCACCAAAGTTTTGGGTACCCAGAACGCATCGCTCAATGACTTGTCTGAATTTAAATCTGAGATTGCCAATGCGCGCACATTCAGTTTTTTGCATGAGTTAGAAACGCTTTTGGACCATGGACTCATCAAAGGAGGAGACCTAAACAATGCCATCGTATATGTGGATAAAGAAATTTCACAGTCCACGATGGAAAAATTGAAAAAAGCCTTTAACAAGACGGAACTCTCCGTGAAGCCTAATGGCATATTGGATAATTTGACCCTGCATTACCCGAATGAAGCGGCGCGGCATAAACTGCTGGACGTTATCGGTGATTTAGCCTTAGTCGGAGTGAGAATACGCGGTAAAGTGATTGCCAATAAACCCGGTCATTACATCAATACCTTATTTGCCAAGAAACTGTCAAAATTGATTAAAGAGGACAAACGCAAGGCTGTTCCGCAGTACGACTTGAATTTGCCGCCTTTGATGGATATCCACCAGATCATGGATATGCTGCCTCACAGACCTCCATTTTTATTTATCGATCGGATACTTGAATTGTCGGACAGTCATGTTGTCGGCATGAAAAATGTGACCATGAACGAGGACTTTTTTGTCGGCCATTTTCCTGGAGCTCCTGTTATGCCTGGAGTCCTACAAATAGAGGCTATGGCGCAAACAGGAGGCATTTTGGTGCTCAGTACTGTTCCAGATCCAGAGAACTACTTGACGTACTTTATGAAAATTGACAATGTGCGTTTTAAACACAAAGTCTTACCAGGAGACACACTCATCTTTCATTGCAGTTTAATCACCCCAATCCGAAGAGGTATTTGCCATATGCAGGCTTATGCTTACGCCAACGGTAAAATGGTTTGTGAGGCTGAAATGATGGCACAAATTGCAAAAAAAAATTAGATGAATCAACCGTTAGCTTACATACACCCGGGTGCTAAGATCGCCAAGAATGTGGTTGTAGAACCCTTTACCACCATCCACAATAACGTAGTGATCGGAGAAGGTACTTGGATCGGCTCTAATGTCACCATCATGGAAGGTGCCCGCATTGGGAAAAACTGCAATATATTTCCTGGCGCTGTTATTTCAGCACCCCCTCAGGACCTTAAATACAATGGGGAAGAGACTTTTGTTGAGATCGGAGATAACACCACCATCAGAGAGTGTGTGACCATTAACAAGGGGACAAAAGATCGAATGAGAACGACGATTGGTCAAAACTGTTTGATCATGGCTTATTGCCATATAGCCCACGATTGTTTCGTGGGGGACTATTGCATTTTTTCTAATTCCTCTACCTTAGCGGGTCATGTAACTGTAGGTCACCACGTGGTTATGGCAGGTTTTGTGGCTGTTCACCAATTCGTATCGATCGGAAATTATTCTTTTGTCACCGGAGGTTCTCTGGTGAGAAAAGATGTTCCGCCTTTTGTCAAGGCAGCACGTGAGCCATTGTCCTATGTGGGAATTAACTCTGTTGGATTGAGAAGACATGGATTTGACGCAGATAAAATCAGGGAAATACAAAATATTTACCGCATCTTGTACCAGAAGAATTACAACAATTCCCAGGCGGTTCAAATCATAGAAGCAGAAATGGAAGCAACCCCAGAACGCGATGAAATTCTGATGTTTATCAGGGACTCGCAAAGGGGTATTATGAAAGGTTATTTTAGCAACAATTAATTTATATGGCATCAACATCAGATATCCGAAAAGGATTGTGTATTCGTTTTAACAACGACATCTACAAAATCATTGAATTTTTACACGTAAAACCAGGGAAAGGTCCTGCTTTTGTGCGTACTAAATTGCGCAGCATCACTAACGGAAAGGTATTGGACAATACATTTTCAGCGGGTCATAAAATTGATGATGTTCGCGTTGAAACTAGAAATTACCAATTTTTATATCCAGAGGGTGATAAGTTTCACTTTATGAATGTGGACGATTACAACCAAATCGAGTTGGCTTCCTCCACATTGGATGCCCCTGAATTTCTCAAAGAAGGTGACATTTGTAAAGTGATGTTCAACGCGGAAGACAATATGCCTTTATCGGTAGAAATGCCTGCTTCCGTAATTTTGGAAGTTACCTACACCGAACCCGGAATCAAGGGAAATACAGCAACCAATGCCTCAAAACCCGCTACTGTTGAAACAGGTGCTTCGATTCAAGTACCTTTGTTTATCGAAGTAGGCGACAGAGTAAAAATCGACACAGAAAAAGGGGCGTATATGGAACGCATCACTAAATAATTATCAAGTAATTTTATCACCATGAGTGTATTAGTCAATAAAGATTCAAAAGTAATTGTACAAGGATTTACTGGTAGTGAAGGAAGTTTTCACGCAGAACAAATGATTGCCTACGGCACCCAGGTTGTCGGTGGAGTAACACCAGGTAAAGGGGGTCAGGAGCATTTGGGCAAACCAGTCTTTAATACCGTAGCCGATGCAGTGCGCGAAGTGGGGGCCAATACCTCCATTATTTTCGTGCCACCCGCATTTGCCGCAGATGCTATTATGGAAGCCGCTGAGGCAGGAATCAAAGTGATTATTGCCATCACCGAGGGTATTCCCGTAGCGGACATGGTTCAGGTAAACCAATACTTAAAAGGCAAAGACTGTACATTAATCGGTCCAAACTGCCCCGGGGTAATTACTCCAGAAGAGGCCAAGGTAGGAATCATGCCAGGTTTTGTATTTAAGAAAGGACATGTAGGCATTGTATCTAAATCAGGTACCCTGACTTATGAGGCGGCAGATCAAGTAGTTCGTCAAGGATTAGGGATCACTACAGCCATCGGTATTGGTGGAGATCCAATCATTGGCACCACGACCAAACAAGCCCTGCAATTATTGATTGAGGATCCTGATACACACGCCGTGGTGATGATTGGAGAAATTGGAGGTCAACTAGAGGCTGACGCGGCACATTGGTACCAACAAAGCGGTAGTACTAAACCTGTCATCGGTTTTATCGCTGGAGAAACTGCTCCTGCTGGTAGAACAATGGGGCATGCTGGAGCAATTGTGGGTGGTAGCGATGATACGGCTCAAGCCAAAAAACGAATCATGCGTTCTTGTGGGATTCATGTGGTGGATTCACCAGCTGAAATCGGAAAAAAAGTAAAAGAAGTACTCGGATAAATAATGACTATGAAATTACTCGAAAATAAAGTGGCTATTATCACGGGAGCTAGTCGAGGTATTGGCGCTGGGATCGCTTCTGTTTTTGCCCAACATGGAGCCCATGTAGCCTTTACCTACAGCAGTAGTGAAGCGCCTGCGCTTGCTTTAGCAGAAGAACTGACGTCCTTAGGCGTCAAGGCAAAAGCATACCAGAGCAATGCGGGATCTTTTGACCAAGCCCAAGCCTTGGTAGATCAAGTTGTGATCGATTTTGGTCAAGTAGATATTTTGGTCAACAATGCGGGAATTACCAAGGACAACTTGTTGATGCGCATGAGTGAACAAGACTTCGATCAGGTGGTAGAGACCAACTTGAAATCGGTGTTTAATATGACCAAAGCCGTTCAAAAGTATTTTTTGAAGCAGCGTTCTGGATCGATCATCAACATGAGTAGTGTTGTAGGTGTTAAAGGAAATGCTGGTCAAGCTAATTATGCCGCATCTAAAGCGGGAATGATAGGTTTTACCAAATCAATTGCCCTAGAACTAGGGTCTAGAAACATCCGGTGTAACGCGATTGCACCTGGGTTTATTGAAACTGAAATGACCGCCAAGTTAGATGAAAAAGTAGTTCAATCTTGGCGTGAAGGTATTCCCCTTAAAAGAGGAGGTAGTCCCGAGGATGTAGCCAATGCTTGCGTATTCCTAGCTAGTGATTTATCCAGCTATGTTACCGGGCAGGTGCTTCATGTAGATGGAGGAATGTTAACCTAATAAATAAAACACTATGGAAAAGATGCCTAAAATTGCTTTGCCCACCATTTTTGGGGTGGTATTATTGATTGTCATTCTGGCAAAATCAGCTATAACCATCGGTTCTGGTAAAGCTGGTGTCTTATACAGAACGTTTGATGGGGGTGTAGTCACTGATGAACCCGCTTTAGGTGAAGGTTTTCATGTAGTCGCTCCTTGGAATAAAGTATTTATTTACGAAGTGAGACAACAAGAGCTTTTTGAGAAAATGCAAGTGCTTTCATCCAATGGCTTGGAGATTAAGTTAGATGCATCTGCGTGGTTTGTGCCGAAGTACGAGTTTTTGGGGAAATTGCATCAAGAAAAAGGGGAGCAGTACATCGAACGTGTGCTGATGCCCGCTATCCGATCTGCGGCTCGTTCTGTGGTAGGTAGATACACTCCAGAGCAACTGTATTCCAGCAAAAGAGATGTCATTCAAACCGAAATTTACGAAGAGACCAAAAAAATTGTGGACAATCAATATATTCAGTTAAATGAAATTTTAGTCCGCGATGTAACCTTACCTACCTCGATTAAAGAAGCCATTGAGCGCAAATTAAAGCAAGAACAAGAATCCTTAGAGTATGAATTCAGATTAGTCACTGCTCAGAAGGAAGCGGAGAAAAGGATTATTGATGCACAGGGTAAGGCTGATGCAAACAGAATTCTCAGCGCTTCGATCACCGACAAAATTTTACAGGATAAGGGGATTGAGGCCACCATCAAATTATCGGAGTCTCAAAACGCCAAAGTGATCGTCATCGGCTCTGGAGATAAAGGGTTACCTATTATTTTGGGGAACCAATAAGGATTCACTTGAGATAAAGTTTTTGTGATAAATTTATTTTGCGCTTTTTATCCTCAAGTTATTGTTTACTTTTGCATCATGATTTTTAAACAACACCACCACCATACATCTGTTCTGCTTCAAACGAGGTAGTGTATGGCTGTGTACCAATACCAAACCCGTTTGAGCGATCAAGCGGGTTTTTTAATTTTTGACCATGAAAAAAACTATGAGATTAGCGCTTCAGAAAAGCGGTCGCCTGCATGATGATTCCATGCAACTTTTAAGAGATTGTGGTATTTCCATAGACAATGGATCTGATCAGCTAAAAGCATCAGCCAGAAATTTTGACCTTGAGGTTTTCTTTTTGCGCAATGGCGATATTCCTCAATACCTCAAAGACGGTGTGGTGGATGCGGCGATTATTGGAGATAATTTATTGGTGGAGAAGGCTCCAGAGCTTACTGTGGTTGAAAAATTAGGGTTTTCTCGCTGTAAAGTATGTCTGGCGATACCCAAAGACAAACCCTATACAGGAATAGCTGATTTCCATGGCCAAAAAATAGCTACGTCTTATCCGAATACTGTGCAACGGTTTTTGGATAAACACCAAATTCAGGCTGAATTACACATAATAAATGGTTCGGTAGAAATTGCGCCAAATATTGGGCTTTCAGATAGTATATGTGATATTGTTTCCAGTGGAAGCACTCTGTTTAAAAATAATTTGAAGCCCGTGGAGACTTTGTTGCACAGTGAGGCTGTATTGGTGGTCAGTCCACAGGTCACTAACCAAATTAATGAAACCATAGAGGTTTTGCGCACAAGAATCAAGGCGGTGCTAAAAGGACGCAATGCTCGCTATGTACTGCTCAATGCACCCAATGATAAAGTGGCGGAAATCTCCCGATTATTGCCTGGAATGAAGAGTCCCACAGTGTTGCCACTCGCGGAACCTGGCTGGAGTTCAGTACACTCAGTTATAGATCAAGACAGTTATTGGGAGGTGATCGATGCCCTTAAGTTAGCTGGAGCAGAAGGTATTTTAGTCATTCCTATTGAAAAAATGTTTTTATAAAATGCGCACCTACCACAATCCAGAAGCCTCCACTTGGAACTCCTTGTGTTCTAGACCGGCCCTTGACTATAAACCACTCCAATCCATTGTTTTTGAGGTGTTTGAACAAGTAGCCGCTCATGGAGATCAAGCGCTGAAAGACTACACAGCAAAGTTTGACAAAGTGGCATTGAGCCATATTGCTGTTTCTACTATGGAAATGGAAGAGGCTATCAGCCAGGTTCCTGCTGATTTAAAACAAGCCATAAATCTAGCCAAAGCTCAAATCGAGGCATTTCATCAGGCGCAAGTTACCGAGCGAGTTTCTGTGGAACGAACTCCTGGAGTTTCGTGTTGGCAGGAAAAAAAACCCATCCAAAAGGTTGGTTTATACATACCCGGTGGAAGCGCTCCACTTTTTTCCACCATATTAATGTTGGCCATACCTGCTCAAATTGCGGGATGTCAAGAAGTTGTTTTGTGTACGCCTTGTCAATCAGAGGGTAAAATTCATCCAGCGGTACTTTATACAGCGTATCTGTGCGGGGTGACCAAAATTTACAAGCTAGGGGGGATACAAGCTATTGCCGCAATGACTTTAGGAACAGATACGGTACCCGCCGTCTATAAAATTTTCGGCCCTGGTAATCAGTATGTTACCGCGGCTAAGCAATACGCTCAGCAATTTGGTGTATCCATAGATATGCCGGCTGGACCCAGTGAATTGTTGGTGCTGTGCGATCAAACAGCCCATCCAACTTTTGTCGCGGCTGATTTGTTAAGCCAGGCAGAACACGGTCCCGATAGCCAAGTGGTGTTGGTTTCATTAGATCTTGATATGTTGGAGCTAGTTTCCGCTGAACTCAAGGTTCAAGTGGAAGCGCTTCCTAGAAAAGAGATCGCTTTAAAGGCCTTGGATAACAGCGTCATGATCTACTTTAAAGAGCCTAAAGACGCCTCAGATTGGATTAATCTGTACGCTCCTGAACACTACATTATCGCGATGGATCAACCCGATTTCTTTGTGAATTCAGTACAGAATGCGGGCTCAGTATTTATTGGGCACTATACCCCGGAAAGTGCCGGAGATTACGCTTCTGGCACCAATCATACCTTACCCACGAATGGGTATGCAAAACAGTACAGCGGAGTACACTTAGATAGTTTTCAAAAACAGATCACTTTTCAAGAGATCCAACCCCACGGACTCAGTGTCATTGGACCGGCTGTTGAATTGATGGCAGCCGCAGAAGGGCTAGAGGCCCACAAACAAGCCGTTACTAAACGATTGATTACCCTTAACCAAACTGATGAAAAAATTTAATCCAACAGCTTGGGCCAGGCCCAGTGTGCTCCAGTTAACACCGTACAGCTCTGCCAGGGATGAGTTTGCTGGCACCCCAGATTCATGGGTGTTTTTGGATGCCAATGAAAATCCATTCCCCACGGAATACAATAGGTATCCAGACCCTCATCAAAAGCATTTAAAAACGATTATCGCGCAACAAAAGGGCGTTTCCACAGATCAACTAGTGTTAGGTAATGGAAGTGATGAGGTATTAGATTTATTATACCGTGCATTTTGTGTGCCTGGTGTGGATCAAGTGATCACTATGCCGCCCACGTACGGTATGTATCAAGTATTGGCACAGATCAATGATATATCCTGTATCGAGGTCCCCCTGAATGAAGATTTTTCGATGAATGCCCCCAGGGTTGTCGCCGCTATTACCCCACAAACCAAAATGGTATTTGTCTGTAGTCCCAATAACCCGACGGGACAACTTATCGAACCTAAAGCAGTGGAATTTTTATTGAATTCATTTGAGGGAATTGTAGTGGTGGATGAAGCCTATATCGATTTTGCCCAGAGCCCTAGTTGGATACAAGCGTTAAATCGGTACGAAAATCTGGTGATTTGCCAGACCCTTTCTAAAGCCTATGGTTTGGCCTCCATACGTTTAGGAATGCTATTTGCTCATCCAGAGATTATTTCATTATTAAAAAAAATAAAACCTCCCTACAACATTAATGGTCTTTCCCAGTCGGTGGCGGAACAGAGGTTGCTTTTGACCGACCAAGTGACTCAGGAAGTTGAGCTGATATGTGCGGAACGCGATCAACTCAAAGTCGAATTGTCGCATATATCGTGGGTTAAAGAGGTATTTCATTCAGACGCCAATTTTTTGTTGGTGCGCGTCGATGACGCGGGTATGCGGTACCGTCAACTTCAAGAATACGGAGCTGTGGTGCGCAACCGTTCGGGGCAAATGCATTGCGCTGAAACCCTGAGAATTACCGTGGGTACCCCACAAGAAAACAAGTTGTTAATGGAGTGGATGAAAAACTGTTCATGATGAGAAAAATTTTATTTATCGACCGGGATGGGACATTGATCAATGAGCCAGCGGATGACCCACAAATAGATTCATTTGAAAAATTATCTTTTTATCCAGGCGCTATCACGGGATTGTCTAAAATAGCCCAGCTCAATGAATACACTTTGGTCATGGTATCCAACCAAGACGGCTTGGGTACTTCGTCTTTTCCTGAAACTGACTTTTGGCCGGTTCAGCATATGGTGATCGACACATTTCTGGGAGCTGGCGTTCGTTTTGACGAGGTCTGTATTGATTCTAGTCTACCCAGCGAACATAAACCCACCAGAAAACCAGGTGTGGGTATGTTGACCCAGTATATGGACGGCACCTGGGATTTAACGAATTCCTATGTTATTGGTGATCGAATAACGGATGTGGCACTCGCCAAAAATTTAGGTTGTCGGGCTATTTACATCGATAGCGGGAATACTTTAGGTGATCTAGAAATTGATCCCAATGAGTCACTTGAAGAAGTCATTGGGTTGCGTACCCAGTCCTGGAATGAGATATTTGCCTTTCTACAAGCTGGTGCCAGGAGGGTTAACCACACGAGAAAAACTAATGAAACAGCTATTTCTATCAGTTTAGATCTCGATGGAACAGGTATTTCTAACGTACATACGGGTATTGCCTTTTTTGATCACATGTTGGATCAATTGGCCAAACACGGTCAAATGAATTTGGCTATTCATGTGGTAGGGGACTTGGAAGTGGATGAGCACCACACCATAGAAGATACAGCTATTGCTTTAGGTGAAGCTTTTCACCTGGCATTGGGCAACAAACTCGGTATTGAACGGTATGGATTTTGCCTGCCCATGGACGATGTGTTGGCCCAAGTAGCGATTGATTTTGGCGGTAGAAATTGGTTGGTGTGGGACGCTGAATTCAAAAGAGAAATGATCGGCCAAATGCCTTGTGAGATGTTCATGCATTTTTTCAAGTCCTTTACCGATGGCGCCAAGGCCAATCTACACATCAAAGCTGAGGGGCAAAATGAACACCACAAGATTGAGGCGATATTTAAAGCTTGGGCCAAAGCCATCAAAATGGCTGTGCGACGTGATCCAGACCGAATGATTTTACCCTCAACCAAAGGAACGCTATGAACTTAGTTATCATCGATTACGGGGCGGGAAACATCCAAAGTATCATCCACGCTTTTGATCGTTTGGGTGTTCAAGCGCGTCTGACTAAAGATGCACAAGAGATCAGTGCCGCCGATCGTGTAATTTTTCCTGGAGTGGGTGCTGCAGGTTCAGCGATGAACCAGCTTAGAGCAACAGGATTAGATGTACTGATCCCCCAATTAAAACAACCCGTATTGGGCATATGTTTAGGTATGCAGTTAATGTGTCGACATTCTGCGGAAAACAATACCGATGGATTGGGAATCTTTCACGTTGATGTCGTTGAGTTTGACAACACCTTATTGAAGGTGCCTCAAATGGGCTGGAATAGCTTGTC
>JBEAQS010000143.1:0-17942 GCA_041163765.1 Bacteroidota bacterium
GCTGAAGCTGTACTCAAAAGCGGGAGTAAGCCCAACAAGCGGGTGTGTTCCTGCACTGCTACAGCTCCCGATTTTCTATGCATTATTTATGTTTTTCCCCACTTCATTTGTATTGAGACAAAAGTCTTTTTTGTGGGCTGATGATCTATCTTCGTACGATACCATCGCGCAATTACCTTTCCATATTCCTTTTTATGGAGATCACGTAAGCTTGTTCCCAATTTTAGCTTCCATAGCCATTTTCTTTTATATGATGATGACCACTGGCCAAAATATGCCGACTCAACCAGGCATGCCGAATATGAAATTCATCATTTATCTATCACCGGTGATGATGTTGTTTTTCTTTAACTCTTATGCCAGTGGATTGAGTTTGTATTATTTTGTGTCTAACTTGATTACTATTTTAATCATGTTGGTCATCAAGCATTTCATCTTAGATGAAAAGAAAATACATGCCCAAATCGAGTTTAATAAGCAACAACCCAAGAAGGAAAGCGGATTTCAACGCAAAATGAGGGAGTTGATGGAACAAGCTGAAACTCAGAAGAAACTTAAAAAATAGTTCGTTATGTCCATAGGGACTACCCGCAAACCTAAAGTGGTTGTCGGCCTCTCTGGAGGGGTGGATTCCTCTGTGGCAGCCTACCTTCTTTTGGCTGAGGGGTATGACGTGATTGGGTTATTCATGAAGAATTGGCACGATGATTCGGTGACCATATCCAATGAATGCCCCTGGCTTGAAGACAGCAATGACGCGCTAATCGTCGCACAGAAATTAGGCATTCCTTTCCAAACCATTGATTTAAGCGCCACCTATAAAGAGCGTATTGTCGATTATATGTTTGCTGAGTACGCAGCTGGAAGAACACCGAATCCAGATGTGCTTTGCAACCGTGAAATTAAGTTTGATGTTTTTCTACAGGTCGCTCTTGGTTTAGGTGCGGATTATGTTGCGACGGGTCATTACTGCCGCAAAGAAACAACGAATGACGGAAGTGTATTGACTCATCACTTATTGTCAGGCTTAGATCCTCATAAAGATCAGTCCTATTTTTTGTGTCAGTTAAATCAAGAGCAGCTCGCTCGAAGTTTGTTCCCTATCGGTGGTCTGATGAAGTCTGAGGTTAGGGAGATAGCTAGAGCTCAAGGATTGATTACCGCTGAAAAAAAAGATTCACAGGGTCTGTGTTTTATCGGCAAAGTGCGGCTGCCAGAATTTTTACAGCAACAACTTAAGCCTAATCCTGGGCGTATTGTGGAAATTTCATCAGCGCATCCTTGTTATTCAGCTCCTTTTACAGGCGAAATCAACTCGTTGGAAGATGCTGAAAAAGCGGCTATTCCCTGGTCCTATACTCCAGAAATGGGTATCGATAAAGGAGCGCATAGCGGGGCTCATTATTTTACGGTCGGACAGCGCAAAGGTTTGGATGTTGGTGGGACGCCTTTAGCTCTGTATGTGGTAGACACCGATGTAGTCCAAAATGTTATTTATGTAGGACAAGGGAATGAACACCCGGGTCTTTGGCGAAGGGCGCTGAAAATCAATCATGAGGAAATGCATTGGGTGCGCCCTGATCTTGCATTATCGCCGGGACAATCTATGGAGGTAACGGCTCGTATCCGGTACAGGCAACCGCTACAATCAGGGATTATTTGGCGGGGTGAAGCGGATTATTTTCTGAGCTTTTCTAAACCTCAATCCGCCATTACTCAAGGACAGTTTGCCGCCCTGTACCTAGGACAAGAGCTGATCGCCTCTGGGGTGATTGCCCGTTAATAGGCTACAGCTTTTCGAATAACTACATTCTGAATCGGCCAATCCCCGCTTTCCACAGCTACAGAATTTATTTTATCCACGGTTTCCATTCCTTCAATAACTCTGCCAAATGGCGTATATCCTGCATCAAGGTGGTATGATCCCGGGTTGGTCACCACGATAAAAAATTCATAAGGGGAGGCTAGTTGGTGGGGATTATTTATGTCGCTACTCGGCATAGATACCACACCTCGGTGGTGTTTAAAGCCTTTATCAGTAACGGGGGGGAGTAAATAACGTCCAATTGCTTTTCTTTTTTTGGCGATACCTCCATGGTCAGCATTTCCTCCCTGTATAATAAAACCTTTTACAATACGATGAAAGTAGGTCTCATCAAAGTATCCCTTCTTGGTGAGGTAAATAAAATTGGATTTGTGGTACGGTACTTCATCAAAAAGCTCAATCACGATAGTTCCATAGGATGTCTCCAAGCGGACATATTTTTCCTTCACCAGTTTTTGGTATTGAAAAAAGAACTCTATGGCATTTTCTTCGGTGATTTTAAAGTCTTGAAGAGAAGGTTCTATGCGTACCGCTTCTTCGATAGTCCATGTTTTTATTGCCGGGGTGGATAGACTATCTTGTGCTAGGGTGTCTGGTTTGGTGGTGATTGATTTTTGGCTGTTATTTTGGTCAGCCGAAACGACGCTTTTGTCCCCGGTCTGCTGACAATTAATGAGCAGGGAAAAAAGCCCCAAATAAAGCAGATAAATACTAAATTGTGGAATGGATTTTAGTGTTTTCTCGGACATAGCCTCAAAATTAAAACATTTGCCGTTACCGGGTATAACGGCACAAGGCAAAATGACCCATCCGTTGCGCTATCAACAGATGATCCGAGAAAATCCGCATCAATACAGTCCGAAACACGCTGCTGTATTGGCCTTGTTTTATCCAGACCAGCACAACCGCACACATTTATTGTTGATTAAACGGGCCGTCGATGGACAGACACATTCAGGTCAAATTGCTTTTCCCGGTGGTCGTCGCGACCTTTCTGACCCAGATCTTTTAGCAACAGCTCTTCGGGAGGCTAGGGAAGAGGTGGGGATTCAACCTGAGTTGATCCGTGAAATCACACCATTAACCCCCCTATATATTCCGCCTTCTAATCATTTGGTCTATCCGTTTATGGGTATTTATCCACATAATCAATTTGTCAAGGATGCACGAGAAGTAGACGAATTGATTCCCTGGTCTGCAGAAACATTTATAGCGTCCCCAAAGTATACCGAACATATTGTCACTACAGATACGGGAATAAAATTAAGTTTTCCGGCTTTTGATGCTCATGGACAAATAGTATGGGGAGCTACTGCGATGGTGTTGAGTGAAATAAGGACACTACTCACTGAGGTAGTCTCTTAAAATGTGTATTTTTGACCCCTAAATGGAACGTATGCTGTTGTTGAAGAAAAATCCTTTTGGCCATTATTTGGTGTTAAAGAAGTGGTTGATTCGTTATTTAGGAGCGTTGACACATCAACGATATAAAGGGTTTAACAAACTACAGATCGAAGGGTCTGAAGTGATCCGGCAACTACCTGAGACCAATGTTTTGTTTGTGAGCAATCACCAGACTTATTTTGCAGATGTGGTCGCCATGTTCCACGTGTTTAATGCAAGTCTTAAGGGTAGGGTGGATTCGATTGAGAATGTGGCTTACCTGTGGAATCCTAAGCTTAATCTTTACTATGTTGCTGCCGCTGAGACTATGAAACAGAGTCTTTTGGCCAAAGTATTGGCCTATGCAGGATCTATAAGTATTGAACGCACCTGGAGAGCAGAAGGGCAGGATGTTAATCGGCAGGTTAAAATGAGCGACATCACCAACATCGGTCGAGCCCTAGAAGACGGATGGGTGATTACTTTTCCTCAAGGCACTACAACACCTTGGAAACCTATCCGAAAGGGTACAGCCCACATCATTAAAAAGTATCAACCTGTGGTGGTTCCCGTAGTGATCGATGGTTTTAGAAGATCATTCGACAAAAAAGGGCTTTTGGTAAAAAAGAAAGGGATTCTTCAATCCATGGTGATTAAGCCGCCCATGGAGATTGATTATGAACTAGATACGATCGAACAAATAGTAGAAAAAATTGAGTTCGCTATTGAGCAACACCCGTCCTTTCTCAAAGTACTAACACAGGAGCAAATAGCTCAGATGGAAGAAGAAAACCAGCTAAGGCGATACAGTGCATCACAAAAAAAACGCTCCTAAAGGAGCGTTTTTTATTTAGTTTCTGTAGTCCAGTGCAGGAGCCCTATCTCCAATTAAAGGGGTGTATGTAAAATTTTTACCCCTTCGTTGAATAAACTCAGCTTTAGCCTGTTCGATTAATTTAGGTTTTTCGAATAATTCAATAGCGCTTAAGGTAATTGTTTTCGCAGCAACCATCATTCCTTTATGTGCTATACTTGTTTTTCCAGCAGCTACAGCTTGCCAGCTGTGCGAGGGAGTACCCGGTGCCCAAGTAGCAATACGCATACCCACAGTTGGCACCGCAAAACTTACATCACCTACGTCGGTTGACCCACCAGGAGTTCCCACTTCTTTAAAGGGAACAATTTTTTCAGCGGTATTAATCGGTAGCGGTTTTTCCAAAGTTGTAAAAATGCGCTCAGCAAATTCTTTTTCCGATTCACTGTAACTGTATCCGCCGACTTGAACCAATTTCTCATGAACCATGCGTTGTAAAGTCAAATTCGGTAGTAATTCGTGAGTGCCGCCAATAATTTCATAGTCCATTTGGGTTTCAGTACCAAGAGCAGCCCCCTCAGCGGCTTTAACAATCCGGTCAAATATATTCATCACCACTTGGCGATCTTTATCGCGGGCGTAGTAATAGACTTCGGCAAAGTTAGGAACTACATTGGGTGCTTTACCTCCGTCTGTAATGACATAGTGAATACGAGATCCATCGGGAATGTGTTCACGCATCATGTTTACCATCATGTTCATCGCTTCAACGGCATCCAAGGCAGAACGACCTTGATCAGGTGCGGCTGCCGCATGTGCCGAGATTCCTCTAAATCTAAACTTAGCAGACTTGTTGGCCAGTGATGCTGCAGCAGAGGCACTGTGTGTCGATGCTGGATGCCAATGCAGTACTACATCTACCTCATCAAATAACCCCTCACGTACCATATATACTTTTCCTGAACCCCCTTCTTCAGCAGGACACCCAAAAAATTTAATTTTACCCGGAGTCCCTGTTCGGGACAAAAAGTTTTTCACTTCAATGGCTGCTGCTACAGAGGCCGTACCAAATAAATGGTGCCCGCATCCGTGCCCTGCTACACCTCCAGCAGATGCCAACATCGGTATGGCCTGTTGGGAAAGTCCCGGAAGGGCGTCGTATTCACCCAAAATACCGAGTGTGGGCCCTGATTCACCGTATTCGGCGACAAATGCAGTCGGAATACCCGCTACGCCCATGGTAATGTTAAATCCTTGTTTTCTGAGTGTTTCAGCCAATAAAGCACTGCTCTGGACTTCTTGATAACCCATTTCTGCCCAGTCCCAAATCTGGTCTGAAATAGCGGCATACTCAGCCGCTTTTTTAGTCAATGATTGAAGTTCTGGCGTGGTTTTCTGAGCCCATATTCCGGTGTACATCCCTAGGAACGCACACCACATCCATTTCTTGATCATAATTGATAGTTTTACTTAAATGTAATTAATTCAGCTTCTGGGATGAAATTTTTTTAACACAGAAGCTAATTTACTTCGGTCTACATGCATATAAATCTCTGTTGTGGTAATGCTTTGGTGACCCAGCATCTGTTGAATAGACCTTAAATCCGCTCCGTTTTCCAACAGATGTGTGGCAAATGAGTGCCTAAATGTATGCGGACTTATTTTTTTTGATAACCCTATTTTCAAACCGAGTTGCTTGATGATGGTAAATACCATGGCCCGAGTCAATGGAGCATCACGACGATTAAAAAATAAAAAATCTTCATATCCTTTTTTAGGATTCCACAAGTGCCTCAATTCATTTTGATACCTGATGATACAGCGAGCGTTGTAGTCGCTCAGAGGCACTAAACGTTCTTTATTTCCCTTACCTAAAACCCGAATAAACCCCTCTTTGAAAAATAGATCTGAACATTTGAGTTGAACTAATTCGCTGACCCTAAGTCCACATCCATACAAGGTTTCCAACATAGTGAAATTTCGCTCACCTTCTTTAGTACTTCGGTCAATCGCCTCAATTAATCGGTTGATTTCTTGCTCGGACAAGGTATCGGGAAGTTTTCTGCCCAATCGAGGTCGTTCAGTGATGCGCATAGGATGGTCAGTTCTCCATTGCTCCAACACTAAATACTGAAAAAAACCTTTAGCAGAAGTGATCATTCTAGCGGAGGTTGCGGGTCCTACACGTTTTGTCAAACCATAGGTCCACGACTGAATATGTTGATGATCAAGGGCCAGAGGCAAACCGCTCACCCCAAATTCTTCCATGTTTTTTGCGAGATCAACTAGGTCGAATCGATAGCTCTTTATCGTATTATCCGACAATCCCCGTTCTAATTTAAGGTACTGAAGATATCCCTTAATGGCATTTTCCCATTGCATGCTTAAAAATACACATCTTCACGCATAATTTGTAAATTGCGCAGACATTGCTCTATAATCAGCAACAATCGATATGAAGTGGATGATAATAAATGGACCCAACATCAACTTGTTGGGAAAACGTGAGCCGGAAGTATACGGCAATAAAACATTTGCGGATTATTTGGCTGAACTCAAAGCTTTGTTTCCAGAGGATCACATAGCTGAATATCAGTCCAATATTGAAGGAGCACTGATTGACATGATACAACAATCAGGGTTTGAATACGACGGAATTATTTTGAATGCTGCGGCGTATACCCATACATCTGTGGGGATAGCTGATGCTGTTAAAGCAGTACCAGCTCCTGTAGTGGAAGTTCATATTTCCAATACACATGCTCGGGAGGACTTTAGAAAAAACTCTTTTTTATCTCCAGTTGTCCACGGAGTGATTTTGGGTTTTGGTTTGGATAGCTACCGATTGGCCATTATGGCGCTAAAAAATATAACCCGTTAAATTCTGGGAATAATTCACGCAAAAGGGCGCCCTGTGGGCGCCCTTTTTATTTATTAGGTAGGGGTGATTACAAGTGGATCACTTCACCGTAGGCATCTGCTACAGCCTCCATCACTGCCTCACTCATGGTTGGGTGAGGGTGAACTGATTTAAGGATTTCGTGTCCCGTAGTCTCTAATTTGCGCGCAACAACAGCTTCCGCAATCATGTCGGTAACTCCAGTACCGATCATGTGACAGCCTAACCATTCGCCGTATTTAGCATCAAAAATCACCTTGACAAATCCATCAGGATTTCCGCCTGCTTGTGCTTTACCACTTGCTGTGAATGGGAATTTACCCACTTTGATTTCATATCCTTTTTCAATCGCTTGTTTTTCGGTAAGTCCTACTGATGCGATTTCTGGAGTGCAATAAGTACACCCAGGTATATTGCCGTAATCCAAAGGTTCTACGTGCATTTGGGCAATTTTTTCTACGCAGAGTATTCCTTCTGCAGAAGCTACGTGAGCTAGTGCTGGCCCTGGAGTGACGTCACCGATGGCGTAGTAACCGGGAATATTGGTTTGGTAAAAATCATTGACCAAGATTTTATCGCGATCTGTAGCGATTCCAACAGCTTCTAAACCGATGTTTTCAATATTGGTTTTGATACCGACAGCGGATAGAACTATATCTGCTTGAATAGAGATGTTTCCCGAAGCAGTCTTTACATGGACCACCACTCCTTTTCCTGAGGTATCTACTTGAGTCACCTCGCTAGAGGTCATGATTTCTATGCCAGACTTTTTGAAGCTTTTTTCTAATTGTTTAGAAACATCTTCATCCTCAACAGGGACAATTCTCGGCAAGTATTCCACAACGGTCACCTCAGTGCCCATAGCGTTGTAGAAATAAGCAAACTCAATACCGATCGCTCCACTTCCGACAACCACTAGTTTTTTGGGTTGTTCCGGCAAAGTCATTGCTTGTCTGTAACCGATGATTTTTTTTCCGTCTTGGGGTAAATTGGGCAATTCACGGCTACGTGCTCCTGTAGCTATAATGATGTGTTGCGCCGTGTATACCGTTTCTTTGCCTGACTCATCTTTAACCGAAACTTTTTTTCCAGGCTGCAGGGTTCCGTACCCTTTGATGACTTCAATTTTATTTTTTTTCATCAAAAATTGAACTCCTTTGCTCATCCCATCAGCCACCGATCTACTTCTTTTGACCACAGCATTAAAGTCCTTGTCCACATCGCTAACTTTTAATCCGTAGTCAGATGCATGCTTTAAATACTCAAATACTTGAGCTGATTTTAAGAGTGCTTTTGTGGGGATACATCCCCAATTTAGGCAGACACCTCCCAAGCTTTCTTTTTCTACAACAGCGGTTTTTAATCCGAGCTGTGCAGCGCGAATAGCAGTTACATATCCACCTGGACCACTGCCCAAAACAATAACGTCAAATGCACTCATATACGTCTATTTTATAGAATAGGTTTACGGCGGCAAAGGTACAAAAGATTTCTACTTAGCAGGTATAAATTCAAGTGCGGATCCATTGATGCAGTGCCTATTTCCCGTAGTTTCTTTGGGGCCATCATCAAAAAAATGTCCCAAGTGTCCTCCGCAATTGGCACATTGTTCCTCAATTCTTGTCATGCCTAAGCTGCGATCAGTAGTGTATACGACACTACCGGGAATAGCGCGGTCAAATGAAGGCCAGCCAGATCCTGAATCGTATTTGTTTTGACTTTGAAACAAGGGGGCTTTACACGCTTTACACACATAGATGCCTTTGTCTTTAATGGCGAGTAGTGGACTGGAAAACGGAGCTTCAGTCGCTTCGTTGCAAAGGACTTGATAAGCCTGAGGGTCAAGTGTTTGCTTGAGTTTTTCCCGATCTTGTTGCACGCTCAGTTTTTTGGGTTTCGGCAAAGGTGTTTGGCCATAAACGTGTGCCATACCCGCACACATGAACAGTAAAACAGTGAATATCTTCAATAGTTTCATCGTTTAGATCTAAAAGTTAGTGAAGGTTTGCGCGTCGCGCATCAATACATTTATGTTGCTCATCGCCTCAGGATTTTGCTCAGCATAGGCTGCTGGCAAAACGGCTATCCTAAATCGTTGACCTAAAGTGAGGTTAGTTGGAAGAAGTTGGAGGTTGAAATTCCCATACATCATCAAGTTGATGTCGTAGTAGGTGTGGTTATAGCTGTACTGAAAAGTGCCTAGATCGCTAAAAAAACTTTGAGGCAGTAGTGTCCACACCGATTCGTTTCCATTGACCACTTGTTCCTCTAGATAGACCAGAATGACATCTGATTCGTAGACAACCATATTTGTGGGTAATGTGTAGAGGTAGGAAAAGTTGTTGTTTGGGGTGAAATCTGCCGTGATTTCAAGCACCTTAGGAAGTTCCGCTGTTTCTTCTACATAGGTGTTTTTTTCACAGGAATACAGAAAAAATAAGGTGACGAGTGATAATAGAAATCGTTTCATAGGAGATGGATTAATGTTTTTTGAATCTAAACCAAAAAGCGTACCAAAATTAGTTTATCCTGAGGAAGACTTGTCAGCAACTTGTATTATATTTAAAAATAAAACCTATGCCTCAATTAGAGAAGGGAAGTAAAAAGCTCCTTTTTGCCTGGGCCTTTTACGATTGGGCCAATTCCGTATACAGCTTAGTCATCACATCCGCGCTATTTCCCATCTTTTACGGTGCTTTATTTCGCATGGAGGGTATAGAGACCATTCATGTATTTGGTATCGACATGGAGCGAGGTCCGTTGATCAGCTATGTGACTTCAGCTGCCTTTTTGGCAATTGCGCTCATTACCCCTGTAATTGCTGGTATGGCTGACTATTTAGGCAATAAAAAGATCTTCATGAAGTTGTTTTGTTACTTGGGAAGTCTCTCCTGCGTAGCGTTGTATTGGTTTTCTTTGTCTCAGATTTATTTCAGTTTAGCCGCTTACTTTTTGGGGTTGGTTGGTTTTTGGGTGAGTTATGCGCTCAATAATTCGTACTTGCCAGACATCGCCTATAAAGAACAACACAATCAAATCAGTGCTAAAGGATTTTCTTTGGGATATGTTGGGAGTGTACTGTTGTTGTTGATTAATTTGGCCATGGTCATGAAACCAGAAGTATTTGGAATCAGTGGTTCAGATGGAGATGCCGCTATCAAAGCCATGCGCTATTCCTTTATCAGTGTGGGACTTTGGTGGTTTGTATTCAGTCAATATTCATTTTACTACATGCCCAAGGGACATCCCAGCTCGGGTTCTATGAATAAATTGTTTTTTGGAGGAGTGTCAGAACTCATTTCTGTAGCCAAACAGCTCAAAAATCAATTAATGCTCAGTCGATACCTCAGGGCTTATTTTGTGTATAATATGGCCGTGCAAACCATTATGTTGGTGGCTGCATTTTACGGGGAGCAAGAAATTGATTGGGGTAGTGACCAAGAGCGAACCACGGGGCTTATTGTCAGTATGTTGTTGATTCAGCTGGTCGCCATAGCGGGCGCCTTGGTTACGGCAAAGGCCGCCGCTAAATGGGGAAATATTCGCATGTTGATGGTGATTAATACCCTTTGGGTGTTGATCTGTGTCGACGCATTTTTCCTGGAGACACCGTCGGATTTTTACTTAGCCGCATTTTTTGTCGGTTGGGTGATGGGTTCTGTTCAAGCGTTATCCAGAGCTACCTATGCCAAATTTTTGCCAGAGACGGAGGACACGGCATCTTACTTCAGCTTTTATGATTCTGCGGAGAAATGGGGTATTGTTTTGGGTACCCTAATCTACGGTGCTGTCGCTCAATACACGGGAGATATGAGGATAGCGATTGTGGTGTTGGGGTTGTTTTTTCTGTGTGGGATTGTGTTGCTATACAGAGTTAAAGAGCCTCAATGTACCCCTCATTCAGTCTGAAGCACCTGGGCAAATGCCTGCCACAAGGAATCTTTAGGCACAGGGGCTATGATCATCAGTGGCTTTTGTTGCACGGGGTGGGTAAACGCTAGTGATCTAGCGTGTAAAGAAATACTTCCATCCGCATTAGATCGATCAAAGCCGTATTTCAAATCCCCTTTGATAGGACTGCCTAGGGCTGCAAGCTGTGCCCTAATTTGGTGGTGTCTTCCCGTTTGTAAATCGATTTCTAGCAGCGTATAATTGTCTAGCTTCACCAGTGTTTTATAACTCAATGAAGCCAACTTGGAATCACCAACCGGCTTTGCATGCGCGTACGACTTGTTTTGTTTCGTGTTGCGCACCAGGTAGTGAATCAGGTCTCCACTTGGATTTTGAGGCGCATGCTTCACAATCGCCCAATAAGTTTTTTGAGCTTGTTTCTCGGCAAATAGCTTATTGAGTCGGGGAAGCGCTTTGGAGCTTTTGGCATATACGACCAAGCCAGTGGTGGGTCGGTCAAGTCGGTGGGGTACACCTAAGTATACAGCACCTGGCTTGTTGTCTCTTTTTTTGATAAAAGATTTGATGTGTTCCCCTAAAGGTAAGTCCCCGGTTTGGTCTCCCTGAACTAGGTCGCCAGCCCTTTTGTTAATCGCCAAGAGGTGGTTGTCCTCATAGAGGATTTGCAGGTTTGTTTCGTTTGAATGAGACAAGGCTAGTACTGTTCTTGGGCGTTAGGAAAATCTACGGACTTCACATCAGCGACGTATTGGCCGATCGCTTGACTCATGTCTTGGTATAAATTCATGTAACGCCTTAAAAATCTCGGACTGAATTCATGGGTCATGCCCAACAAATCGTGAATAACGAGTACCTGGCCATCAACCCCTGAACCCGCACCGATCCCAATGACTGGCATGTGAAGCGATTGGGCCACTTCCTGGGCCAAAACAGCGGGCACTTTTTCGATGACCATCCCAAAACAGCCCAATTCTTGAAGCAATAGAGCATCTTCTTTGAGTCGTACTGCCTCTGCTTCTTCTTTAGCGCGAACGGTATAGGTGCCAAATTTATAGATGGATTGTGGGGTTAAGCCCAAATGACCCATTACGGGGATACCTGCATGTAGGATGCGTTTGATGGATTCTTTGATCTCTTTTCCACCCTCCAATTTAACGGCGTGTGCTCCGCTCTCTTTCATGATGCGAATAGCTGATTTTAAGGCTTCTTTTGGATCGCTTTGATAAGAACCAAAAGGAAGGTCAACAACCACCAGCGCTCTTTCCACGGCACGAACAACCGCGCTGGCATGGTAGATCATTTGGTCCAGGGTAATAGGCAAAGTAGTTTCGTGCCCGGCCATGACATTGGAAGCAGAATCTCCCACCAACACCACATCCACGTGGGCATGGTCGACGATTTTGGCCATGGTAAAATCATAAGCAGTTAACATGGATATTTTTTCCCCTTTTTTCTTCAGATCACTTAGGGTCTTAACGGTCACTTTTTTATGTTCAGGAGTTGCTGCAGACATGATTCATATTTAGGTGTTAAAGGTAGGGATATTTGAACGAATAGATTAACAGTCGCTAAGCCCTACACTAAGTGCCAGGCCAGCTGTTGAGGTTTCTTTGTAGTTGGCATTCATGTCTAAAGCTGTTTCCCACATCGTTTTGACAACAGCATCCAAGGAAATTTTAGCGTCCTTAGGGTCGGCATCCAAGGCTAGTGTAGCGGCATTAATCGCTTTGATGGCCCCCATGGAGTTTCGTTCAATACACGGGATTTGTACCAGACCTTGAATGGGATCGCATGTCAGTCCGAGGTGGTGTTCCATGGCAATTTCTGCAGCCATGAGTACTTGTTCTGCTGTTCCTCCAGAGACAGCGGTAAGTCCAGCTGCTGCCATTGCGGCAGAAACACCAATCTCTGCCTGACAACCTCCAAGCGCAGCAGATATGGTTGCTCCTTGTTTAAAAATACTGCCGATGGTCGCGGATACAAGCAGAAATTCTATTATTTCCTCTAGATCAGCCTCGTGGTTGTCAATCACCAAATAGTAAAATAACACGGCGGGGATAACGCCAGCACTTCCGTTGGTAGGAGCGGTAACTACCTTGCCCATGGAAGCATTTACTTCATTGATGCTTAAGGCAATACAGCTCACCCATTTAAGTATTTCTTTAAATTTAACTTCCGTAGATCTAATAGCGGCTATCCAATCTTCTGGGCCGGTGTAGGGGGTGTTTTTAATGAGTGATTGGTGTAGGGTATAAGCTCTGCGCTTCACGGCCAATCCTCCAGGCAAGATACCTTCGCTGTGACAGCCTTCATAAGCGGCATCCCTCATTACGTGCCAAATCGCCGCAATTTCCTCTTCAATTTCCTGTGGCGTGTTGAACACAGATTCATTGGCCATAGCTATTTGAGCAATTGAGGCTCCTTGTTGTAGGCAGTGGGCCAGTAATTCTTCACCGTTCTTGTAGGGAAAGGGTACTTTTTTTGGTGCAGTGTTGTCGGGTATTTGGGCAGGCTTTTCTTGGGTGATAAATCCTCCTCCTATCGAAAAATAGGTTTGCTCCGTGAGTATTTGTCCGTCTGCGTAGGCTTTAAATGTAAGTCCATTCGGATGGAAGTCTAAAAATGTTCGCTCAAAAAACAAGTCGGTTTTTGGATCAAATGGAATTGATTTCACGCCCCATAACATGATATGTTGGTGGTGATGCATCTGATAGAGCGCTGCCTCTATTTCGTCTGGCTTTATGGTGACTGGATCCCAACCGCCCAAACCTAATAGTATGGCTTTGTCTGTAGCGTGGCCTTTTCCAGTGAGCGAGAGTGATCCAAACAGGTGCACCTGAATTTTAGTCACTCGTTGGCGGAAATCCTGTTCCAGTAGGTGTTGGGTAAATTGTTGTGCACTGCGCCAAGGACCTAAGGTGTGTGAGCTTGAAGGGCCTACACCGATTTTAAGCATATCGAAAACGCGGATGTACTCCATAGTACCTAAATATTGTCTAACGAAGATACATCATTGTTTTGGCTTTACCATCCATACTAGCGCTGGTTCTCGGGGTGTAGAAATGACACAAATATGTCAGCTTGTCATGTTTTTAATCATGGCACAAACCTTGCTTTTAAGAGAGCAATCACACTTAATACAACTGTTATGAGCAAAATTATAGGTATTGACTTAGGAACAACCAATTCATGTGTTTCCGTAATGGAGGGCAATGAACCCGTAGTTATTCCTAATGCAGAAGGAAAAAGAACCACACCCTCGGTAATCGCTTTTGTTGAAGGCGGAGAAATTAAGGTAGGGGATGCTGCCAAAAGACAGGCAGTGACCAACCCTCATAAAACCATCTACTCGATTAAACGATTTATGGGCAACAAATTTTCGGAGTCCAAAAAAGAGGTGGATCGCGTTCCCTACACCGTGGTTCAGGGGGACAATGACACGCCAAGAGTAGACATTGACGGTCGTTTGTACACGCCACAAGAATTGTCTGCCATGATTCTTCAAAAAATGAAGAAGACTGCAGAGGATTACTTAGGTCAAGAAGTGACCCGAGCCGTGATCACGGTACCAGCTTACTTCAACGACGCCCAAAGACAGGCCACTAAAGAGGCAGGAGAAATCGCAGGACTAAAAGTAGAGCGCATCATTAACGAGCCTACAGCGGCTTCATTGGCCTACGGATTAGACAAGAAAAATACAGACCAAAAGATTGTTGTGTTTGACTTTGGAGGGGGTACCCATGACGTGTCTATCCTTGAACTAGGTGATGGAGTTTTCGAAGTGCTTTCTACCGACGGAGATACACACTTAGGAGGTGATGACGTGGATCAAACCATTATCGACTGGTTGGCTGACGAGTTTCAGGCAGAGGAATCTATGGATTTGCGCAAAGACGCTATGGCCCTTCAACGTTTACGTGAAGCAGCGGAGAAAGCCAAGATTGAACTTTCTTCTTCTTCTCAGACAGAGATTAATTTGCCCTACATCACAGCGACGGCATCAGGGCCTAAGCACTTAGTGCGCACATTGACCCGTGCTAAATTTGAACAATTGATTTCGGAGTTGGTAGAACGCACCATCAAACCTTGTGAATCAGCTCTAAAGGCGGCAGGTTTGTCAAAAAGCGATATCGATGAAATTATTTTGGTCGGTGGGTCAACACGTATACCAGCAGTTCAAGAAGCCGTAGAAAAATTCTTTGGAAAAAAACCATCTAAAGGAGTGAACCCTGATGAGGTGGTAGCCGTTGGTGCCGCCATTCAAGGTGGTGTGCTTACCGGAGATGTCAAGGATGTATTGTTGTTGGATGTAACACCGCTCTCCTTGGGTATTGAAACCATGGGCGGGGTGATGACTAAATTGATCGAGTCTAACACCACGATTCCAACCAAGAAGTCACAAGTGTTCTCTACAGCTGCGGACAATCAACCTTCTGTAGAGATTCACGTGCTACAAGGCGAGCGTCCTATGGCCCAAGACAATAAAACCATCGGAAGATTCCACTTGGACGGTATTCCGCCTGCACAAAGAGGGGTGCCTCAAATCGAAGTTACTTTTGACATTGATGCCAACGGTATCATCAAAGTTTCTGCGACTGATAAAGCGACTAATAAAACCCAAGACATCCGAATTGAGGCTTCATCTGGATTGACTGAGGAAGAAATTAAACGCATGAAGGCTGAGGCTGAGGCCAATGCGGAGGCGGACAAAAAAGCCAAAGAAACGGCCGAGAAGCTCAACGAAGCGGACAGCATGATTTTCCAAACGGAAAAACAACTCAAAGAGTTCGGCGATAAGATTTCTGCGGACAAAAAAGCGCCTGTTGAAACTACTTTGGCCGCACTAAAAACCGCTTTTGAGACTAAAGATTTGGCCCAAATCACTCCTGCTTTGGACGCGTTAAACGAAGCTTGGAAAAACGATTCAGAAGAAATGTACAAGGCACAGGCAGAGGCTCAAAATGGTGCTGATGCGGGTTCACAAGGACAGTCAGAACAACAAAGTGCTGCTGACCAAGTGGAGGATGTAGATTTTGAGGAAGTAAAATAATCAGCAAACAACACATTAAAGGACGGCCACGCCGTCCTTTTTTTGTTTGTAATAGGCCTTGAAAAGCGTAATTTCGAACCATTAGACTCCACAAATAATGACTAAAGAACAAATTTTAGCCCAGTGCAACAAGAGGTGTCCGGGTACGTTGATGGAAACACTTTCCATTGAATACACAGATGTAGATTTGACCGCAAAAACACTGACAGGCCGTATGCCAGTCAGCCCAAAGGTGCATCAACCTGATGGAGTATTACACGGTGGTGCCATGGTGGCTTTAGCCGAAAGTATTGGTTCTGCAGCCGTTCATATTTTTTTAGACACTCAAAATGCAGTAGTTCGCGGTGTGGAGATTTCTGCCAACCACGTGAAGAGTATGCGGGAAGGTTATGTCTATGCGGTCGCTCAATTGGTACATTCAGGACGAACGATGCAGCTTTGGAAAATTGACTTAACAGATGAGTCAGGAGCACTGATTTCTTCCTGTAAATTGACCACGCTCAGTCTCCCCAAAAGATAATGGAAGTCAGTAAGACACCGCTTGACATCGCGTTGGAGGATCACAGATCCAAAGATCTGCCTTGGGTATGTTTTTCTTTGCCTCACCAAAACGAGGTGAAATTGGTGCTTCAGTCTACCCGAGAGTTGATCTATGCGGATGATCGTTCTACAGGTTTTTTGGTAGCTCCATTTGACATCGCTTCCCACCAACCACTGCTATTTCGACCTGACGCTCAATGGAAGGAAACGCGTTCCATGTTAGGGGATGCCACTAAGCCAATCCAACAGATAGAATTGAGCGAATCAGCACGAGAAGATCATGAAGCTCGTGTGGAGCAAGCATTACAAGCAATTGAATCTCAGGCCTTGACCAAAGTGGTTTTGGCTAGGTCTATTGAATGTGAAGGTGCTTATGACCCTTGGGTGCTGTTTCGGCGCATGCTGCATACCTATCCAGCTGCCATGGTGGTCATTTGGTCACACCCCCAGGTAGGTGTCTGGTTGTGTGCTACTCCTGAGCGTTTGTTGCGCACTTCGAACCAACATATGGAAACCGTTGCTCTAGCGGCAACTTCCACGGCAACTTCTTTAGATAAAGTAGTGTGGGGGGAGAAAGAAATTCAGGAACAACACTGGGTCACACATGATATAGACAATTCTTTGCGCCGTTTGGGGTTGTCTCCAGTGATTAATCCACGGCAGACCGTTCAAGCGGGCCCCTTGTTTCACCTGGCTCAAACCATTAGTGCGGAACGAGAGGGTATCGACCTAGATAAGTTAATCAGCGTGTTGCATCCTAGTCCAGCTATCGGAGGTTTGCCAAGGGAAGCGGCGCTGAAAATGATCCAGTTACTGGAAACAGAAGATAGAGCGTTTTATGCGGGTTATTTGGGCTGGATCGAAGCGGGTAATCAGGCTGATTTGTATGTGACCCTCAGGTGCTTGTCTTGGAAAAATGACCGTGTTAAGCTTTATGTGGGTGGCGGAATAGTCGCTGGTTCAAATCCCGCACTTGAGTGGGAGGAGACCCAAGCCAAGGCGAGGGTATTGGCCCAGCTGATCGGATAAAAATAAAGGGGAAAACTTGGGAAAACCAGTGTTTGATGCCTACTTTTGCGGTATGCTGTACCCCAAAATTGCATTGGCCAGATGGGTGGTTGCCTATTGTAAGGCTTATGGTATCCACCGCATTGTGCTATCTCCTGGATCCCGCAATGCACCTTTGTTGCTGGGGTTTAGTCAAGACCCGTTTTTTAGCTGCGTTCAGGTAGTTGATGAACGCAGTGCTGGCTTTATCGCCTTGGGTATGGCTCAATTAAGCCTGCAACCAGTAGCTTTGGTATGCACGTCTGGATCTGCACTAGCTAATTATTATCCTGCAGTACTCGAGGCTCACTACAGCCATATCCCCCTCTTGGTGCTCTCTGCTGACCGCCCGCCATATATGTGGGAAAGAGCAGATGGTCAAACCATTGTGCAACACGATTTTTTCAAGCCTCACATCCGTTTTTCAGCGACACTTCCTATGGATGATGACGCTTTGCCAAATTGGTATCGC
>JBEAQS010000144.1:0-4548 GCA_041163765.1 Bacteroidota bacterium
AGGCTTTCAAGTTGAGCTTTCTCCATATTTCTTGCGCCTCGTAAACTCCAATATTTCCTTGTTTTTGAGCGAGTCCCAGGTGTCTATACCAGTCAAATAGGTTGCCAAAAGGTTGGCTTGAAATAAACTCTCTCCAAGCCGGTAAAAAGTCATCGCACACACTGTGTTTACTGGAAGATTCGCCAGATACGATGGGAAAAGCAAAGTGGATGTCTGGGTGGTTGTGGTGGACACATTGACGCCTACAGGCGTCTAAAGCATCCCCGGTTTTGCCTTGGCACACGAGTTCATGGGCCATAGCGAGCGCAAAGGAAAGCACACCACTACCCTCAGGCCCCAACAATAAGTGGGCGTGCGCCATACGCCCTTCGGCGATGTTGGCTTTGATGGAAGCTGCTTCTTTTTTGTGTCCGACCAAGTCTTCGAAACGCATGTGTGTGGGGTGTTGTTGAAGGGTGTTAAAGATATTAAAAAATGAGACGGCGCGCGTTCTGAGACTTGGCTCATCTGATTATTTGTTTACTTTTGTTTTCTAACCTTTTTAGTATCCATGAAAACCCTCCAAGATTTTAATTTAGCCGGACAAGCCGTATTGATCCGTGTCGATTTTAATGTACCGCTCAATGACCAAAAACAGGTCACCGATCCCAATAGAATTATTGCTGCAAAACCCACCATCGACGCTGTTATTGCCGCCAAAGGCAAGGTGATTTTGATGAGCCATTTGGGCCGTCCAGATGGAGATGTTGACCCAGACTTTTCTTTGGGACATATCAAAGACGCAGTAGCGGATGTTTTGGGTGTGCCCGTAGCCTTTGCCTCGGATTGTGTTGGACCTTTGGCTCAAGCAGCCGTAGACGCACTTCCAGAAGGAGGGGTGTTGTTGCTCGAAAACCTCAGGTTTCACGCAGGCGAAACCAAAGGAGACGTTTCTTTTGCGCAACAACTAGCGGAATTAGGAGATTTCTATATCAACGACGCGTTTGGTACTGCGCACAGGGCGCACGCCTCTACCACGATTATCGCCCAGTTTTTTCCCGGGAAATGCGCTTTTGGGACCTTGCTGGCCAAAGAAATTGACGCGATTGAGAAAGTGATGCGCACGGGTGAAAAGCCCGTTACCGCGATCTTAGGCGGATCAAAAGTGTCGTCAAAAATTACCATTATCGAAAATATTTTAGATAAAGTAGATCACCTGATTATAGGGGGCGGAATGACGTATACGTTTGTTCAGGCTTTAGGCGGACAAGTAGGTAACTCCATTTGCGAACCGGATAAATTAGACATGGCGTTGGATATATTGGCCAAAGCAAAGGCCAAAGGGGTACAGGTGCATTTGCCTGTCGATGTAGTAGCCGCTGATGGATTTAGCAACGACGCCAACACGCAAGTCGTGGACACGTATCAAATTCCAGCCGGATGGGAAGGCCTTGATGCCGGACCGAAAACACTGGAGTTATTTGCTCAAGTGATTACCGGGTCCAAAACTATTTTATGGAATGGACCTGTTGGGGTGTTTGAATTGCCCAGCTTTAGCAAAGGGACTATTTCGATTGGTGAAGCGGTAGCTGAGGCCACTCGACAAGGCGCTTTCTCACTGGTCGGTGGAGGAGATTCCGTGGCGGCGGTGAAGCAATTTGGTTTTGAACACCAGGTGAGTTATGTCTCCACAGGCGGAGGAGCTATGTTGGAGAGTTTAGAAGGAAGAGTGCTTCCAGGAATTGCGGCGATCCAACAATATTCTCAGGCATGATCAAAACCAGATTAATCAGTACAGGATTAATATGTGCCTCTTTTCTATTAGGCGCCACAGCGATGTATGGCCAAAAAACTCCGACAAAGGATCAAGCCAAAACACCGGTAAATCTAAAGGAACCACAGAATTTAGGGCCAGCACTTTCGGCCAAGCAACAAGATTCGCTGGCCAAAACATCCAAATACAGAGACCTGGCATGGACAGCACAAGCGGACAAAAAGTGGCAAGCTTCTTTCAATCAAGAGCAAGGGTTGGCCTATCTCGCCGAGTCTCGCTTGGATGACACCACGCAAACTGCTCAGCGACAAAACCTGAAGGAGCGCCTCAAGGTTTTGGACAAAAAAACCATATTTGACGTAGCCTATCACCCTTCTTTAGAGTCGGTGATTCACCTGTTTTTGACCGAAAAACGCGACTTGATGGAGCGCATGCTATTTAGGTCTCAATACTATTTCCCTCTTTTTGAGCAAGAACTAGACGCACAAGGGTTGCCTCTGGAAATCAAATACTTGGCCATGGTAGAGTCCGCATTAAACCCCACAGCCAAGTCCAGGGTGGGCGCAACAGGTCTGTGGCAGTTTATGTACGATACCGGAAAAATGTACGGGCTTGAAGTGACCAATTATGTCGATGAACGTCAAGACCCCGTCAAGTCCACTCAAGCAGCCGTCCGTTACCTCAAGAAACTACATCAAGTTTTTGGGGATTGGAATTTAGCGCTTGCCGCCTATAATTCTGGCCCAGGAAATGTGAATAAAGCCATCCGAAGAGCTGGAGGAAACAGAAATTTTTGGGCGATCAGACCTTATTTGCCTAAAGAAACTTCTGGATATGTCCCCGCCTTTTTGGCTTCGATGTACATATTTGAGCACGCGGGACCTTTGGGCCTTAAAGCAGCCCCATTGGCCGTTCCCAGACATGCGACAGACACGATTCATGTGAAGCAATGGATGGAGTTTGGGGCCCTAGCCAAAGAACTATCTGTGGATTCAGCACTGATCGCCCAGCTCAATCCTCAGTACAAGAAACAAGTGGTTCCTTATGTGGAGGGAGAGCGATACGGCCTGAGACTACCCGTTGAAGCTGTCGGAAGATTTGTGGCCAATGAGAAGCAGATATACGCCGAACTCAAACCAGCCGAACAAGCGCGTCGCGCACAGGTTGAAGCCATGGTTCAAGCGGCTCCAGCGATCACCAGATACAAGGTTCGTTCAGGAGATTTTTTGGGTAAAATTGCCGACAAGCACCAAGTTACTGTGAAGCAAATCATGCAGTGGAACAAGCTGAAAAGCACTAATATTTCTGTGGGCCAAAGCTTGATTATTCACGGGAAAAACTCCGGTTCATCTACCGCACAAAACGCCGTGGCTGCCTCGGAAAAACCCAACACAACGTCGACCAACCAATCAGATACTGAATGGTATGAGGTGCGCCCAGGGGACACCCTGTGGAGCATTGCACAAAAGTTCAAGGATGTGAGTTTGGACCAAATCAAACAGTGGAACCCACAACTGGGCAACAACATCCAACCGGGAATGAAAGTAAAAGTATGCTCATGCACGCCCTAAATACATCTTTTCAACGTTTGGCGCTCTGCCTGGTTTTGCCCTGGATGTTGCTGTCTTGTGCCGATAAAAAGGAAGACCAAGCAGCGTACCTACCCAGCTCTATTGGTTCTATGCACTCCGTATTGGTGGTGGCAGAATCCGAGCTTTGGGAAGGGGTCGTTGGGGACAGCATCCGATCGATTTTGTACGCCCCCATTCCTGGGTTGTCCATGATTGAATCTCAGTGGGATATTCAGCACGTAACACCAGGACTTTTCAAAGGCACGGTTCAACAGAGCCGGTCGGTGATTTTGGTTCAGAAAGACAGCGCTGCGAGCGCATACATCAAAGAAGATGTCTTCAGCCGACCACAGCAAGTAGGCGTGGTTAAGGGGCCTGATGCCGTTTCGATCGCGTCGGCATTTTCCCAAAAAGCGCCTGAATTCATTACCGCGTTTGAGGCCTTGGAAATGAAGGAACAGCAGACCCGGTTTAGCCGCTCATTGCTCAAAACGGAGCAACTTAACGAGCGATGGGGAATTGCCCTAAAAATGCCTTCCGCATATGTGTTGGGCAAGGAAACTGAAGACTTCTTGTGGTTTGATCGCCCGATAAAAACAGGAACGCTCAATGTGATTGTTTATGCTTTGCCCAGAAAGGGTAGAGCGCTTGAAGAACGAACCACTTCAGAATTGGTTGCCATGCGCGATTCTGTAGTCGGTATCCATATTCCAGGACCTGATGTCCCTGGGAAACGGACGTTTATGGCTACGGACAGCATTCTGACGCCGTATGTTTATCCAGCTCAAGCGGGAGCGTGGAAAGGACTTGAGTTGCGCGGGATGTGGGACATGCGTCATTACCCTATGGCGGGGCCATTTGTTGCCTACTACCTCGACCAACCTGAGTTAGACCGGATCCTGGTACTAGAAGGATTTGTGTTTGCTCCAGATACCCTAAAACGAGATTTGCTTTTTGAGCTTGAGGGGATTTTGAGTTCCGCTCAATAACATAGAGGGGGTCGCGTACCTTGCTAGATAAAAAAAAGAGCCGTATGGCTCTTTTTTTGTTCAACAGGCCCGAGGGCTCCGCATTAATTTTTGTTTTCGATCTTGGGATCTACCGTGTCTTTATCTTCCTTAGAGGCATCTTTAAATTCTTTGATACCGCTGCCTAAGCCGCGCATTAACTCAGGAATTTTTTTGCCGCCAAAAAGAAGTAATACGAGGGCCACCACAACAACAA
>JBEAQS010000145.1:0-8700 GCA_041163765.1 Bacteroidota bacterium
GTCCCCGCATACAATAATTGGGGGTGTTCAGGGTCCTCGATCACTACATTGACTGCCCCCAACGGAAGTCCTTTAACGGCGGATTTCCAGGTAGCACCCGAATCCTCAGACACATAGACATACGGGGTGAAATCGTCATTTCTGTAGTTGTTGAGCGCCAGTATCACCCTTTTTGAATCATGCCCAGAGGCCTCGATGGAGGCGACCCAAAGGTTCTGGGGCAAATCCTTGTTTTTCAACGTCCACGTGTGTCCACCATCGGGGGTGTACGCCACTAAACCGTCGTCAGAACCCGTCCAAATCTGACCGAATCCTGCAGGAGATTCTTCAATAACCGTCAGCGTACCAAAGGCTACGTTGCCTTTGCGTCCGCCTTGGGTCAAATCTTTGGAGATGGTCTCCCAGGTGGTCCCTTGATCCAATGATCTATGCAGGTAGTTCGATCCGAAATACAAAATATCTGGATGGTGTTTGGAAAGGCGTATAGGGGATTCCCAATTGAATCTAAACGGGGCTTCTCCAAGGGTGTGCTTGGGTTGAATAGGTGTGTTCTTTCCCTTGGCTCGATCAACGCGGAAATAATTGCCAAATTGAAAACCAGTAAATACGGTATTGGGGTTTCTTGGGTCAATCTCTACCTGCATTCCATCGCCCCCCAAAATTCGTTTCCAAGGATAAGCGCCTGAATCCTGCCAGGACTCATTGACGCGCGTTGTGTGTGGAGCAGACCACACCCCGTTGTCTTGAAGTCCACCATACACGTGGTAGGGCTTTTGGTTATCTACATTGATCGCGTAAAACTGGCCCACCGCTGGGGTGTTATTTTTCATCCAATGAGCCCCTGAATCATAGGTAATATTCACACCTCCGTCATTTCCGTTGATCATGTGATCCGGATTCTTTGGATTGATCCACAAGGCGTGGTGGTCAGAGTGTACATTGTCTTTGTCTATGGCGGTATAGGTTTGACCACCGTCAACGGATTGAATCAAAGGAACCCCGGCCAATACGATGCGGTTGGGATCAGAGGGAGCGACGCGAATTTGGGCAAAGTAGTACCCATAACTGTAAAACAGATCTTCAATCGGTTGCTTATTTTGTTTGGACCAAGTCTTGCCCCCATCACGCGAAGCGTATACTTCGGCCCCAATCACCGGAGTGTCAAACAGCATAGCATTGGCATCCTCTAAGTACAAAGCCAAATCAGCGGGTTTTACAGAGCCCGAGGCGACGAGTTGCTTGACATTAGGGGCGCGGTATTTTTCTTGAAAACCATTGGCTTTCAGGTATTCATTCAATCTCCCATCGGCCAATGCTGCAAACTCAGCCACGGTCATCGATTTAAAATCATCCTTGGTCAACGCCCCGCTTTTGGGACCAGAAGGCTCTTTTTTCTCCTGGTGAAATTGATTGTCCAATACGGCATAAATCAAGTCTTTGTCATAAGCAGCCAAGCCGATACGGCCTACCCCCGCTCCGGTAGGAAAACCGCTTTTTGAGGTGGTGACGAGCGTCCATTGTTCACCTCCATCCTCGGACTTATAAATGCCAGAGCCCGCTCCACTTCCTTCAAAATGCCATGCTTTTCGGTCTTTTTCCCAAGTAGCGGCATACAGGGTCTCTGGCTGATTGGGCACCATCACTAAATCGATCGCGCCTGCAGTGGGAGAGACATACAATACTTGTTTCCACGTTTTTCCCCCATCCGTCGTTTTGTAGACGCCGCGCTCTGGATTTGGGCCGTAAAGCCTTCCGGCCGCTGCCACCCATACAGTGTTGGGATCCGTGGGGTGTACCAGCACTCGTCCGACATGATGAACAGCCTCCAACCCTCTGTGTCCCCAAGTCTTGCCCTGATCAGAGGAAAACAACATCCCCATCCCTGCATAAGAAGAACGAGAGGCATTGTTTTCTCCGGTGCCTACCCACAAGTGACCCTGGGTCCAATCCACGGCGATATCGCCAATATTTTGTGTAGGGGCATCATCCATCAATGAAGTAAAAGAAATACCGTTGTCTTTGGTGTGCCAAAGACCTCCGGTGGCATAAGCCACGTAAAACTCGGTATGGTTATCCGGATTTACCTCGATATCCACCACTCTTCCACTCATCACGGTGGGACCAATAGAGGTGAATTCAACCGCCGAGAACGGGCTTTGTGTCAATTTTTGCTGGTGGTATTGACTGGCTTTTAGCCAATCTTGGGCCTCTGTAGGTACAGGCGCATTGGTTTTTTGCGCAAATACAGCACACATAGTGGCTGCACTTAGCGCAAGAATCCATGAACTACTTTTTTTCATCGGGTTGGTTTTAATGTGGTTAGTGAAGGTATAAAAATGTTTGACGCTTTGGGTGTTGGCCTTAAAAATCAGGGGTTCGTTTGGCCAAAAAGGCCCCTACGCCTTCGGTGAACTCTGAAGTGCCAAAACAAGCTGAAAACGCTTTTTTCTCCACTTCATATCCTGGCGTTCCCGGTTGTGCCCCAGCGCCTGCACGCACTGCTCGAAGTGCTTGTGCCACAGCACCAGGTGCGTTTTGGGCTATTTTCTTCCCTACCGCACAGGCAGCCGGCACCAATTCATCCAATTCAACTACTTTGTTGACTAAACCTGCTGCATAAGCTTGCTGCGCGTCGATCATCTGCGCGGAAGTCATCATCTCTAATGCGAGTCCGCTACCCACCAAGGCAGGTAGACGCTGGGTTCCTCCATACCCGGGTATCAAACCCAAGGTCACTTCGGGAAGCCCCATCTTGGCATTGGTGGAGGCGTAGCGAAAATGGCAGGCCATCGCTAGCTCTAATCCCCCACCCAGCGCATAACCATTGATCGCGGCAATCACCGGTTTATCCATTAAAGCTATGCGGTCAAAAAGTTGCTCCTGTCCTTGGTGGGCCAAGGCATAACCTTCTTTTGCATTAAAGGTGGAGAATTCCGATATATCTGCTCCGGCTACAAAAGCCTTGGGGCCGGCACCTGTCAGCACTATGGCTCTGATGTGGGTGTCTTTGTTTAATTCCTCCATCAAGCTCCCCAGCGCAGAGATCACGCCTGTGTTTAAAGCGTTTAACTTTTCCGGTCGATTAATGGTAACGAGCGCTACCCGATCTTGACGTTCCAGTACTACCAAGGGTTGTTCCATATCTTATTTTCTATCGATCTAAATGAATTATTTAGGACGGTTAATCCGTGTTTTGTTCCCTGGGGATCCTCAGGATAAATTGAGCTCCTCCATGGGGGTTCGGCGCAAACGCAATGGAGCCTCCATAGGCTTGCATCACCGTGCGCACCACAGCAAGCCCAAGCCCCATACCACTGGATTTGGTGGTAAATCTGGGTTCGAAAATACGCTGAACTAGGTGGTCTGGCACGCCAGGGCCGTTGTCTGTAAACCGACATACCGCCCAACGTCCCTCCTGGGTAAATTCAATGGTTATCGCGGGATTTTCGACCTCCGCCAGGGCTTGTATGCTGTTGTTCAACAAATTGGTGACTACGCGGGTCCACTGGGATCGATCCATAGACACCAAGATCGGAACCTCAGCACCTTTAACCGCTATCCATGGCTGGGGGTAAATAGAACACGTTTGCTTGGTCTCTTCGGCCCAATCGAACAGCTCAGCACTAGCCTGGGGCATTTGTGCATAGTGCGAAAAAGCTGTGGCAATCTCGCTCAATAAATCGATCTGTTCGAGCATGGCTTGGGTATGTGTGTCCAACTTTTCAGACTCCTTGGGGGATAAGTCGGTAAACTGGGTGGGTAGTAATTGTACGTTTAAGCGCATGGGGGTTAGCGGGTTTTTGATTTCGTGCGCCACTTGTTTAGCCATTTCGCGCCAAGCGAGCTCTCGTTCCATTTGCACTGACCGGGTGATGTACCTTGAAAGTCCAAAAGCCAGGACAATCCCAACCACCAAAAGCAGCAGGTAAACCATGCCCAATCGGAATAAAAACTCCCTGAGTTCTTTGTCAGCAAATCCATAATCGTCTTGATAGGGGATATGGAGTATCAACCAGGGCACACCTCGCGCATCCACTAACGCACTGTAGGAGGACATATAGGGATCCGGATCTTCTACCGTAAACACTCGGTGACCCAGATCGTAAATACTGGCCAATAGAGCCGGATCCAATTCAGGTGTTTTCATCGGTCTAAAGTCCCCGGTAAAGGAGGCCTGAGCCAACTGCCCTTTGGGAGTGTACAACTCAAAATCCAAGTTGTGGATGTCAGACATTTCCATCAGGGATAGTGAGTCTGGAATTGGGGTAGGTTTTCCCGCGGGCAGGTCAGTAGTTTGGTCGTAGTGTTCCGCCCAGTAAAACAAGCTCCTTTTGAGCTGGTCTTCTTTTCTCAATAGGCGAACTTGGTTGTAGTCATTGGCTTGTTCCGCGTATTGGTAGAAGGTGATTCCCGCAATCAAAAAAGAGGAGAGCACCACGAGTAATATCATGGACTGAAAAATCCTTTTTCTGAGGGCTTTTTGAGGCATTCACTAAATGTAGCCAACTTCTACAAATCCAGCAAGTGACGACCTAAAAGACCCATACTTTTTGTATTTTTGTGCTTTCTAAAAAAACAAGATTATGTATCCAGAAGAATTAGTTCGCCCCATGAGATTGGACTTGGTAGAAGCCGGGTTTGAGGAACTATATACCGCCCAAGCTGTCAAAGACGCCTTAAACGCCGAAGGAACCACCCTGGTTATGGTGAATTCTGTTTGTGGTTGTGCTGCAGGAAACGCTCGTCCAGGGGCTAAAATGAGTCTCAACAATCCGCATACGCCAGATCGTTTGGTGACGGTATTTGCCGGAGTTGATTTTGAAGCAGTGGACACCGCCCGCGAGATGATGTTGCCTTTTCCTCCATCTTCACCATGCATCGCCTTGTTTAAAGACGGCGACTTGGTGCACATGTTGGAGCGTCACCACATCGAGGGCCGTCCTGCCATTTTGATCGCCGAAAACCTCAAAGAAGCCTACAACGACTTCTGCCAATAATCAGCAAAAACCACAGTCCGCTGTGGTTTTTTTATGAGTCAACGGTTGAAAAAAAACACCTCATCATTTACCTGGCAGAAGGCATGTGCCTACCCGCTTAGCGGGCTCTACAACCTGGCCTTTGGGTTGACGTTGCTCGTGTTCCACCCCATTCAGTGGGTGGCCCTGAAACTTGGGGGATATCATCCCCACAGAATCAGCGTAGCGGTGCTCAACTGGTTTCTGATCCAAAATACCCGAATACTAGGCACTAGATACCGATTTAACGTGGACTGGTCCATGATCCCAACGCATAGGCCGTATGTGATCGTGTCCAACCACCAAAGTTTGTACGACATTATTCCCATGATCTGGTATTTGAGGAAGTTACAACCCAAGTTTGTCTCCAAAAAAGAATTGGGTCAGGGCATTCCCTCGGTGTCCTTCAACCTTAAATACGGTGGCTCGGCGCTGATCGATCGAAAAAATGCCGCTCAAGCTATTGAGGCTATTGCCGGACTAGGGAAACGAATCGAGCAAAACAAAGAATCTGCCGTTATTTTTCCCGAGGGGACCCGAAGCAAAAACGGTACGCCTAAGCCGTTCAAGACCGCTGGTCTGGAAACCCTGCTCAAAAATGCCCCAAGCGCCTGGATTTTACCCATTTCGATTAATGAATCCTGGAAAATGCAGCGCTACGGTTCATTTCCAAACGGCATAGGCACCCATATTACCTTTGATCTCCATCCGCCCATCAGCCCTGATGGGTCTATTCAAGAACGCATAGCGGCAGCCGAAAAGGCTGTGCTCAGTAAAATAAAACTCCATGATTAAATGGCTTGCCGCCCTGTTGGGCTGGTTTTTCTTTCGTCTTCCAGGCGCATTTTTAGGTTACTTTTTGGGATCACTCGTGGATTCATACCGAAATGGCTCCACCACCTTTACCGCCACCAACAGAAATATGTCCTCCTCTGATTTTGAGATGCATTTGCTGTCGCTTTGCGCGATCGTGATGAAATCTGACGGGGTGGTCAGCGAACAAGAAATGCACTTTGTACAGCGCTATTTTGTACAGACTTATGGGCAAGAACGGGCCAATAGTCTATTTCGCCGATTCAATACCGAAATTGATAAAAGCGCCATCAATGCTACCTCTGTATGTGGGAAAATCAACCTCAGACTCCCCTATGAAGTAAAACTCCAGTTGATCCATTTTCTGTTTGGATTGGCCCAGACCGATGGTCAAATCTCTGGGGCTGAGCTCGAGAAAATCACCGAAATTGCCAGCTTACTCCAGATCAAAACGCTGGACTTCAGATCGGTAAAGGCGATGTTTGTCGCTTCTACCGAAAGTGCTTACGCCATTTTAGAAATTGAGCGAAGCGCTAGTGACCAAGAGGTGAAAAATGCCTACCGCAACATGGCCAAGAAATACCATCCAGACCGGGTGATTACGCAAGATGAGGCGCTCAAAAAAGGAGCAGAAGAAAAATTCAAACAGGTGCAAGCCGCCTACGAACAGATCCAAAAAGAAAGAGGGTTATAAATACCCCGCTTTTTGTATTTTTATGACTTTGACACGCTCATGGATACCTTTTTATTCTACCTCGAATTGGGCATCGCTCATGTCTTGGACCCCAGTGCTTACGACCATATATTGTTTTTGGCTGCATTGGCCATACCTTTTTCTTTGTCCCACCGCCTTAGGGTAGTTTGGTTAGCCTCCGCGTTTACCCTGACCCACTGCACCGCATTGGCGCTCTCCGTATACCAAATCGTTGAGGTTAACACCACATGGGTGGAATTTTTGATCCCCCTGAGTATTTTAATGATGCTGGGATTCAATATGGCCCAAGCCAAAAAAGAGACGCCTCAAGGAAATTGGACCCTCCACCTAAGCGCGACCCTATTATTTGGGTTAATCCACGGTTTTGGTTTTTCCAACTATTTCAAGATGCTCATGGGGGCTGAAAAAAGCCAGGCAGGCCCACTGGTGGCCTTTGCCGCTGGACTCGAGGTCGCGCAAATTACGGTGATCGCAGCTGTTTTGTTGTTGGGATGGTCCCTATCACAAGCCTTTAAACTGAGCAAATCAACCTATATTTGGGTAGGCTCCCTATTGGTGGGCTTACTCACCCTACCCCTCCAATGGAATACACTGTTGGCGCTATTGGGACTAGAATAACATGGAAAAACCCACAGAAAAGCAACGAAAATACGACCTGGCCTACCTTAGAATGGCTAGAGAATGGGGGTCGCTCTCCTACTGCGAGCGTCGTCAAGTCGGAGCCATCATCGTCAAAAACCGCATGATCATCTCCGACGGGTACAACGGCACACCGACTGGTTTTGAAAACTTTTGTGAGGATGAACAAGGATACACCAAGTGGTATGTCCTTCACGCTGAGGCCAATGCTATCCTCAAGGTCGCTGCTTCCACTCAATCCTGCCGAGAGGCAACGCTGTACATCACCATGTCTCCCTGCAAAGAATGCGCTAAATTAATTCACCAATCCGGGATCAAACGTGTAGTGTATGCCACCACGTATAAAGACACCACAGGAATAGATTTTTTATCCAAAGCTGGAGTGGAACTCGAATGCCTCCCTTTTGAATCTGTAGATTAACCACTGCCATACCCTGATGCGCTACCGTAGACTACTCGCTTTTTTTGCCCTTTTGTTCCTCTCAGGACTGGCGCTGGGCATATGGTGGGATCGTTTGTGGACTCGAGCGCATTACGCCGTAGAACAGGAAAGTCCCGCGGCGCAAAAATTAAAGCGTTTGGTGGGCTTGATTGAAAACTACTACGTGGACCAAGTAGATACTGAGGCGATAGTCGACCAGACCATAGAAGGCATACTCAGCCAGCTCGATCCGCATTCCCAATACTTACCTGCTGAGGTGGCTGAAGCGGCTGCTGAGCAGATGAAAGGTAGCTTTGTCGGTATCGGGGTCAATTTCTACGTATACAAAGACAGTATTGCCGTGATCAAAACAGTCCCTGGGGGTCCGAGCGCGAAAGCGGGATTAAAATCGGGTGACCGCATCTTGTGGGCAGATCAAGACACCCTATTTGGCAAAGGTTTGACCAGCCAACAAATCGTGGGCACCCTAAAAGGGGTAGAAGGAAGTCCATTGACCTTGGGTGTTTACCGCAAGGCCAATGACAGCTTATTCGAAGCCCCCATAAAACGCGGAAGTATCCCCTTGGTCAGTGTGGATGGGGCCTATATGGTGACCCCAGGCTTGGGATACATCAAGGTCAACCGATTTTCTGCCACTACCTACACCGAATTCAAAGCCGCCCTGACCGGCTTAAAAAAGAAGGGCGCTCAATCGTTAATACTCGACCTCAGGGGCAATCCAGGAGGGTTTATGGAACCCGCCATTCAAGTAGTGGATGACTTTTTACCTCAAGGAGCCGAGGTAGTATCTACCCAGTCCAAAGACAAAACCATCGAGCGAGTGACCGCCAAATCAGGTGGGGCGTTTGAAAACAAACCGGTCTATGTATTGGTCGATGAACAGACTGCTTCAGCGGCCGAAATTATCGCGGGTGCGCTGCAGGACAATGATTTGGGTACGATTATCGGAAGACGCACTTTTGGCAAAGGACTGGTGCAACAGGAAATGCCCCTAGGGGATGGTTCCAGTATCCGACTCACCACGGCCTACTACTTTACCCCCACAGGGCGTTCAATTCAAAAACCCTATAAAAACG
>JBEAQS010000146.1:0-3116 GCA_041163765.1 Bacteroidota bacterium
CATTTAATTATTGGGCTAGATCATCTGCCGACAATTTTTACCTCGCTTCGCTCTTGCTCTTTTTACTCCCCATTTTATTGCTGGTTTTTTGGTACACGAGGACATTTGCCTTGAAGGCCCAGGACCGCGCTATCCGCGCAGAAGAGCGTTTGCGTTATTTTATCATGACCCAAAAAGATTTGCCCAGCGATCTTAAGTTGTCTCAGATTATAGCCCTGCGATTTGCCAGTGACGAGGAGTTTTTGCCGCTTGTAGAAAAAGCAATTGCTGAAAAGTTAACGGCCAAAGAGATCAAAGCACAGATAAAAAACTGGAAAGGCGACTACCATAGAGTATAAAAATGACCAAGGGACAGGGTAATTGTTCGGTAGTTTGGTTTAAGCGAGATTTACGGCTGAGGGACCATGCACCGTTAACTGCCGCGCTAGCTTCGGGACACCCTGTTTTGATGGTTTATTTATTTGAGCCTGAATTGATGGATCAGCCAGATTGGTCCTTGCGTCACGGACAGTTTGTGTACCAATCCATTAATGACCTCAATCGGCAATTGGCGGAGTACGGAACTTCAGTGTTGGTGGCCCATCAAGATGCCCTGACTTTTTTTCAAGCATTATCCAAGTTGGTTCCCCTAACCGGTTTGTTCAGCCATCAAGAATCAGGCAATCGAGCTTCTTATGATCGGGATAAAAGTTTAGCTCACTGGTTGAGGGGACAGGGGGTTTCTTGGTATGAGTACCCCAGTAATGGCGTAGTTCGCGGATTAAAAGGAAGGATTAATTGGGCTGACCTTTGGAAAAAAACCATGAAATCCCCCCAAATTCATCCTGATTTATCGGGATTAAGTCCTATTCCAGCGGAAGTACTGGCGCTGAATTGTTCTCCAAAGACCTTGGAAGAACTAGGGGTGACTCAAGTGGTTTCCGGATTTCAACCAGGCGGTGAGCGGTATGCCCATCAATACCTAGACAGTTTTTTGCGCGATCGGTATAAAGACTACGCGCGCTCCATTTCGAAACCTGAGGCCAGCAGAAAGTCATGTAGTCGATTGTCCCCATACATCGCCTATGGAAATTTAAGCATCCGCCAGGTGTATCAAGCCGTATTGGCCGCGCCAGTCTCCCTCAAGAGCCGCGCCATTCAGGGTTTTGTGAGTCGACTGCACTGGCATTGCCATTTTATTCAAAAGTTTGAAAACGAATGCGGCATGGAGTTTAGGGCACTAAACAGGGCATTTGAAACGTTGGAGAGACCTCAAGCCCCAGAATTGCTAGAGGCCTGGAAGCAGGGGAAAACAGGAGTTCCCTTGGTGGATGCATGTATGCGGTGTTTGCGTGAAACAGGATATTTAAATTTCCGTATGCGGGCGTTAGTCGTGTCGTATGCGACCTTTAATCTTTGGCAAGACTGGCGTTTAGTCGCCCACCATCTGGCCCAAATGTTTCTCGATTATGAACCCGGCATCCATTACCCCCAAATACATATGCAAGCGGGAATCACCGGTATCAATACCCTAAGGATCTATAACCCTATGGCCAATGCCCAAAAGCACGACCCCCAGGCCGAGTTTATCAAAAAGTGGGTGCCTGAACTCAAAGGACTTCCCCTAGGGTACATCTTTGAGCCGTGGAACATCAGCCCCATGGAGGAGGTGATGTATGAATTTAAACGCGGAGTGGATTATCCAAATCCAAGGGTAGATTTTGACATCTCCCGTAAAAGAGCAGCTGATTTGTTGTGGGGCTTGCGGGAGAGTCCCGAAGCGAAAAAAGAGGGCTTGCGCATACTCAAAGAGCACGTAAATCCTCGCGCATAGGGATTATTTGTATCTTGCTTTATATCCTAAGCCATGAAAAAAATCCTGATAGTTGTTGCATTAAGCGTATTTGGTGGTGCTCAAGTTTGGTCACAAGACATCAAAAGCTTTAAGCCAGTACGCGAATATTCTATTAATGCCTTTGACCTGATTGCCGCTGGAGCCCTGGATCTTCAATACGAGCGCTACCTCAATGATAAATCTTCCTATGGAGGAGCTTTGTTTGTGCGTCTTTCCGATGAAATGACAGACCATTTATTCTCCACTACTGCTTTTTATCGTCAGTATTTTGGCAAAGAAGCCTACAAAGGGTTTTTTATCGAAATGTTCGGTGCCTACCGAGTCAATGAAGATTACTACGACTATTATTACGATGATTTCTGTTTTGACTGCATGTATCAACCTGAGGAACGCAATCAATCCGATTTTTCATTGGGCTTTAGCGTGGGTAGTAAGCTGGTATCCAACGACCGATTTGTGGCCCAGTTTTATCTAGGGGTGGGCAGACACCTGTTTAACAGCGCCATGAATGAACCGCTTTATGCGCGTTTCGGCATCCATGTTGGTTTTAGAAATAGACCGTAATGAATATCGTATTCACCTTAGTCCTTTTGCTGTTTGTCAGCTGTGGTGGGCCCATGTATGAGTCCGAAACATCGCTGGATCAACTGCCCTTAATTCCCCAACCACAATCAGTGATTTCTGAACCTGGCGGATTTGCCTACGGCTCAAATCTCCAGGTGATTGCTGAGGATCAAGAACTTACTGATTTACAAGTGTTTATTCCTGTTGAATCGTCTATAGAAAATTCCTCCGGGCCTCTCATATTGTCGTTGGGATGGAACCACCCTAGTCCAGAGGCCTACCGGTTGACCATTCATCGTCAAGAGATCAGGATTCAAGGGGCAGGTCCAGCAGGGGTTTTTCGCGGAATACAAACCCTTCGGCAAATCCTTGCCGCTTCCACCCCAGATCCCACCACCCAGGTGAGGATTTTGCCATTGGGTGTGATTGAGGATGCACCCGTATTGTCCTACCGAGGAACCATGTTGGATGTAGCGCGACATTTTTTTACCGTTGCCGAGGTCAAGCAATACATCGACCAAATAGCCTACTACAAAATTAATACCCTTCATCTGCACCTGAGCGATGATCAAGGTTGGCGCGTTGAAATCAAGGCTTATCCTCGTTTGACCGAAATCGGTGCTGCTACTGAAGTCGGCGGGGGACCAGGAGGGTATTACACCCAAGAAGATTTTCTGGAACTACAGGATTATGCCGCCCAGCGTTTTATCCAAATCAT
>JBEAQS010000147.1:0-4606 GCA_041163765.1 Bacteroidota bacterium
GCTATTTTATCCGGTGCTTATTTTGGGGATAAATTATCCCCATTGAGCGATACGACCAATTTGGCTCCTGCGATGGCTGGAGGTGAGTTATTTGACCACATTAAATACATGATGTGGACAACAGTACCCACCTATTTGATAACGCTGGTCGTTTTTGTTATACTGGGTTTGAATATCGAAGTGAGTGCCATCGATCAAACCCAAGAGATGTTATTTCAGATTAAGCAAACCTTTGATGTTACGCCCTGGCTGTTCTTAGTACCCTTATCCGTAGTCTTGATGATTGTGAAAAAAACTCCTCCACTTATCGCACTTTTGGTGGGTACTTTATTGGGTGGTGTATTTGCCCTTATAGTTCAACCTGAAGTAGTGATGGGAATTACGGGTGCTGAGGAATTTAACTTAGCTGCAGCCTATAAAGGAATTATGGACGCGATCACCATACAAATTTCAATACCCTCAGATCACCCCATTTTGGGAGATCTATTTCAATCCAAGGGTATGTATGGAATGCTGGGAACCATATGGCTGATTGTTTGCGCCATGGTTTTTGGTGGAATTATGGATGGTATTGGGGCTCTTAACCGACTGAGTCAAGCGTTGTTGTCCATAGCCAAAACTACTTTTGGTCTATTTGCGAGTACAGTTGCTAGTTGTCTGGCATTAAACTTGACTGCCTCTGATCAATATATCTCTATTGTTGTGCCAGGGAAAATGTTTGCTAAGGCATACAAAGACAAAGGTCTCGCTCCAGAAAATCTGAGCCGTACATTGGAGGATTCAGGAACAGTTACCTCTGTATTGGTGCCTTGGAATACCTGTGGGGCATACCACAGCGGAGTTTTAGGGGTACCAGTAGCTAGTTATTTTGTCTATGCTATCTTCAATTGGCTAAGCCCTATAACCACACTTATTTTCGCGGCTTTTTCTATTAAAATCAAACAGCTGAGGGGTTAAATTTGGCTTGTTTTGATGCCCAAGCCCCACTGTTTTTTTTGTACTTTAGTACCCGAATTTTGACTAACTATGGCCGCTAAATCGACGAAAGCAAAAGCTGACCTTTCCCCCAAAAAAATATTCGCTATTTCCAGAAAAAACCGAATCATCATAGGTTTTTTCACCATAGTTCTTGCCATTGCTTTCGCGATTGCTTTGATTTCCTTTCTAAGCACTTGGAAAGAAGACCAAAGTATTTTGGGCGATTGGATGAATAGAAGTACTGTGGCACAAAACACTTTAAACAAGTTTGGTGCCGTAGTTGCCTACTATGTTTTGTATCAAGGCTTTGGTGTGAGCAGCTTTATTTTTGGGTATTTATTGGGTATTTCTGGTTGGGCGTTGATGTTTACTGCCAAAAGATTTTCCCTTTGGTCACAATGGTTTTGGGGACTTTACTTGGTGATTTTTCTGAGTGTCGGATTTGGTTTTTTATTTTCTTCTGCTCCATTGTGGGGAGGGGTTGTGGGTTATGAAATGAATCTGTTGTTGCGGGATTATGTAGGGTCAACTGGAGTAGGACTGATTCTATTGTGTGCGTTCATGATATTTGCCGTGCGTGTGTTGCAATTTGATCCGGAAAAAATTCAACTGGCTACTTGGTTAGCTCGCTTCAAAAACAACAAAAATTCGATTAGTTCAACAGAGATACCTGTTGAACCTGAGGAAGATGAGATCTCTGTGCCGCTGATTCCTGTTGACCCGATAGAATCTAACCTAAATGAGGGATTTCCACAAGTTGATGTGCTTGATGAAAGCGAGGAGGAACCCGAAGAACAAACATTCCGTACTGAATCCAGCTTACAGGTACCTCTATCCTGGAAACCAGCTACGGAGGCCACTACCCTTCACGAAAGCAATATGGAACCAAACCCAGAAGGAGATGTTCCTATAGAATTAAATGAAATTACCCAAGAAACAGAGGAAACAGATAATCTCGCTGCACAAATCAGAGATCAATTTGGGGATTTTGACCCTACGCTGGAATTAAGTAATTACCAATTTCCACCCATTGAATTGCTCGCAGCTCATGGGAGCTCGGGAAGTATTACCATCAATGAGGAAGAATTAGAGGAAAATAAAAATAAAATTGTAGATACATTAAAAAACTACAGTATTGGTATCGCCCAAATCAAAGCGACCATTGGACCTACGGTTACGCTGTATGAAATTGTACCAGAAGCGGGCATTCGTATTTCAAAAATTAAAAATTTAGAGGATGATATTGCCTTGTCGTTATCTGCTTTAGGGATTAGGATTATTGCGCCTATACCCGGCAAGGGAACTATTGGTATTGAAGTGCCTAACAAAAATCCTTCTGTCGTCTCTATGAGGTCAGTGATAGCCTCTACTAAATTTCAAAAGGCAGAGATGGAATTACCCATCGCATTTGGAAAAACCATCAGCAACGAAACGTTTGTGGTTGATTTGGCCAAGATGCCCCACATGTTGATGGCTGGGGCTACTGGACAAGGTAAATCAGTAGGATTAAATGCGGTATTGGCCTCATTACTGTATAAAAAACACCCGGCTGAAGTAAAATTTGTTTTGGTTGACCCCAAAAAGGTAGAATTAACCCTGTACAACAAAATTGAACGTCACTTTTTGGCTAAACTACCTGATTCGGCTGATGCGATCATTACAGACAACACAAAAGTAATACACACATTAAATTCATTGTGTATTGAAATGGATCAACGATACGAGTTGCTTAAACTCGCTATGGTTCGTAACATAAAAGAATACAACGAAAAGTTTAAATCACGTAGATTAAATCCCAACGACGGACATCAATTTCTACCATATATTGTTTTGGTTATCGACGAGTTTGCCGACCTGATCATGACTGCAGGTAAAGAGGTGGAGACACCTATTGCCCGACTAGCCCAATTGGCCAGAGCGATAGGTATTCACTTGATCATTGCCACGCAAAGACCTTCTGTTAATGTGATCACCGGAATTATCAAGGCCAACTTCCCAGCTCGTTTAGCGTTTAGGGTGACATCAAAAATTGATTCTCGCACGATATTAGATACCCAAGGGGCGGATCAGTTGATTGGTCGCGGGGACATGTTGTTCACACAAGGAAATGATGTTACACGTATTCAATGTGCCTTTGTTGACACCCCAGAGATTCAAAAACTCACCGAATTTATCGGATCACAACGCGGTTATGCCCAGGCGCATCTTCTTCCTGAGTATGTTGGTGAAGAGTCTAGCCTAGATATGTCTGATTTGGGAGAACGCGATCCCTTGTTTAGAGAGGCCGCCGAAGTATTGGTGATTGCCCAACAAGGTTCTGCTTCTCTGATCCAAAGAAAACTAAAGTTAGGATACAACAGAGCAGGCAGGTTAATTGATCAATTAGAGGCAGCGGGTATTGTCGGTCCATTCGAAGGCAGTAAAGCTAGACAGGTGCTCATCCGTGACATGCAAGCACTGGAGCAATTTTTTAATCAATAAATTTAAGCTATGAGACTAATCTGGTCATTATTTATATCCTGTATATTATCCGCTCAGCTCTATGCACAAGATCCGTCTAAAGCATTGCTGGATCGCCTGTCACAAAAAGTGCTTTCTCACCAAAACATACAAATTGCCTTTGACTATGTATTGGACAACAAAGATGCAGGTGTTCAACAAAAAACATTAGGTAAGTTGATTCTTAAAGGGAAAATTTACCGATTTGAAATGTTGGGAGCTATCCAAATCTTTGATGGTAAAAAGGTATATACTATTGTCGATGACAATGAAGAAGTCACGGTTGAAGCCCCTCAAAAATCAGATGCAGCTGAGCTATCTCCTCAAGACTTAATTCAATTCTACAAACAGGGCTACACGTATAAATGGGATATTGAACAGCTGGTCGGCAACCGAAAAATTCAATACATCAAGTTAACGCCCATTGCCTCAAAATCATCGCTTCAATCAATCTTGTTGGGTATTGACACCAAAAACCTAGAGATCTACAAGGTGATACAAATAGGAAAAAACGGCACCAAAACAACGCTGACCGTCCAAAACTGGAAGGTAAATCAACCATTGCCGGCCAATGCCTTATTATTTGATCGAGCCTATTACACCAAGAAAGGGTACTACATCAGCGAATTGTGAAACGACTAGACCGTTATATCTTTTTTCAATTCCTTCAGAATTTCGGAGCATCCTTCGTTATTTTGATGGCTATTTTTATTTTTCAAATGATCTGGTTGTTTATCGACAACCTGGCTGGAAAAGGATTAGATCTTTTGGTTATCGGTAAATTTATATTTTACATGATACCGGACCTGACAGAAAAGGTACTGCCACTTACCGTACTGCTCTCCTCTATTCTCACATTTGGCAGTTTTGCAGAGCACTATGAGTTTGCTGCCATGAAAGCTTCAGGTATATCCTTGCAAAGAAGTATGCGGAGTTTAATCGTGTTGGTTTCTTTCATGGGGTTATTCACCTTCTATTTTGCCAACGAAGTAATTCCAGCAGCCAAAAAAAAATCATACAGTCTTCAAAAAAATATCGCCAAGGTAAAACCAGCCGTAGCGATAGCTGAAGGTCTTTTTAATGATTTTGAAGGTACCGGAATGAACATTCACGTAGTTGATAAATACGG
>JBEAQS010000148.1:0-3257 GCA_041163765.1 Bacteroidota bacterium
ATTTTTTCAAGTTGTACTGCCATGTGCTCGAGCATTGCGTCGTCCACAGGCATGGCACGGTAGTTCTCGGAAGGAGTCCAACCGTTTTCTTTTGCGGCATGAATGAGGGAACCGAGGCCTCGACCACCGCCCTTACTGAATGAAAGCCACCGCTTATGGCATTCACCTTCTCGGTATTTATCCGATTGCTTAGACCATTCATCCCATACATCGAGCAGGGATTCGTCTAATTCGTGCAGCGTTTGACCAACCATAATCCAGAGGTCATAGTCATCTGCAGCCTCTGGAGGCATCCCCCAAGTTGCTTCAGTCGCTAGCTGGATATCGCGCTCCAGGCTGATGACAGAATTGATGGCAAAATTAGGGCCAATAATACGGGATGTTTCTTGAGCTGGCTTACCTTGTTTTGTGTTTTTAGTGATGATGTCATTCAAGATCCACTGCGGGAGTTCAGGAAGTTTGTCCGCCCACTCGAATCCAAGACCTTCACCCGTGTAGTAACCATCGGTTTCGGGGTGAGAACCCATCAAAACACCCTGGTGTTTTTTCCAAAGAACCTCAAGCTTTTCTTTATCTTCGCTGGCATGCCAAACGTATTTGTTCCGCAGGAAGTGCTTGTGCTTGTCCCGACTTAGTTTGTAGAGCTTGCGTTCCCTTCCAATTTTGCCGCTGAAGACGGTAAGGGTGGGTGGCAAAGCGTCCTGGAGGGGTAGTCCAGAGACTTGTTCGATGAGTGGGTAGACGCTGGCTCCGTCAACATCAACCCAAACCAAACCAAAAGGATGATTGTAGGCAGGGCCGCCAAGGACCCCAATTGCTTTGCAGTCTCCCGTTGCGAGTTCATTTTCAATCTCTTTGACACTAAAAGGTTTGTTCTGCCATCCCTGGACGTATGGATCTTTATTTGCGCCTAAAGGAGTCAGTGGCCAGTCCAAAGGAATAAGGTCAAGCCGAATTTCGCCAGGCTTAACAGACTGCTGGTTTTGGTTCGTCATACTTCGGTTGGACTCTTGATCTCTACTTTAAAGTCTTTATTTGGGAAAGAGCCTTCTTTTAATAGGTTGTAGGCATGGAGATGCATGAGTGTGGGCAGATAAAAACAGTCCCCATCCATCGCACTATCCATGCGACTCATGAGACTATTCATCCACTCACCCACGCTGATCACGTGGATGTCCATGGAGGGCTCGTTTGAATGTTCTTTTATCCTACGGCTGGTTATCTGACGCGCCTATCAAGAAATTGTTAAATCACTGAGTCTTATTAGACTCGTCATCTTTATACTGACTTCTCTTATCAATTGCCAGAAATTCTTTCATGATTTTGTTATAAAGCTCTACGGCGTCTTCTTTTGTCACTACGGAACGCTCACATGCGATCGTCCATGCTAGACGCTTGCGGCATTCCATCGGATTCTGGGGGTTGTAGGCCATCAGTATACCAAGGTGCACGTAGTCCCATTGCCCCACCTAGCTCCTTGGACTCACCGGTCTGAAGCTGAGGGTCAATCTCCTGTTCATAATAGACAGGTTTATTTTGCTCCTGGAGTTCTCGCTCCGCCTCCCACTGGTTTTCCCATTCAATCATGGTGAGTCGCGCCTTGAGTTTGGCTTCAAACCAAGTCTTTTTCCACCATTTGATGATGGCTTTTAGCATATCCCCAATCAGTTGATTGATCATTTAAATACTCAATTAATCCTTTTAATTTTTCAACTTTATCTTGTACATGTCCCAATGCAAGATTACATGAATGGCATAACAAGCCTCTTATTTTTCCTGTTTCGTGACAGTGATCAATATAGAATCTTTTACGCCCAGGCGCCCCTGGTTCTTTGGTTTTGCAACCGAGGTTTGCACAACATCCATTTTGTGATTTAAGAATTTTTTTGTATTCTTTGTATGACACGCCGAATTTTCTTTCTACGCGCAATTCATTTTGACAATCGCGACAGTAGCTACAACGACTCCTCTCTCCGTTTTTCTTGATATATCCAGAAAAACCAAAGCTTTCAAATGTCTTTTCTTTTTTACAACGAGTGCAAAGTTTAGATAAGATCCGGGTCATAGTGCCCACAATTTTCAATTTGGGTATAGTACTCAGCCACCAGGGCGTACCAATCTTCTCGAAGTGAGTCTAAAAAACGACGAGAGATTTTAAACACTTGAGTTCGCACAGGGGTAGACACCAAGATTGCGGCTTGTTGTACTGTCATGCCCAAAGTTTGTTCAATTGCAATGTCATAAGCTGCCAATTGTTTACAGGTTTTTTTAAATTTGAGGTGACCACTAAGCAGGTCCCTCCATTCCTGGGAGCCCTTTTCCAGGTCTTTAGGCCATTTGCGACTATAGGGTTTGACGCTGGTCTTGAGGTCAGCAAGCGTTAGTTTGTTATTGGCAACAGCAATAATGTCAGGAGCACCAGCCCAAGCGCGACCTTCGGGGTCGCAACCCCAGACACGAGCAACATCATCAGCACCAATGGTGAAATTAAATTTGTCCAAAACCGGAGATTCTGCCCAGAGAATTTCCTGAAATTGATCGAGAATTGCTGGCATACCCGACCAAAAATCACTGTACTCCTCTGGTATCTCCGGATTTTTATTCCCTTTGAGGTAGCATTCCATACCATAGTGGATAGCAGTACCTCGTTCGGCAGCAGCTTCTTTAACACCCGGGTTGTTTTTCGACCACATTTCGAGCTTCCGTTTATTTGCTTCGGAAGCTGTCTCACTGATGATAGTAGTTACGGACGGCGCAGGTCCAGTAGGTAACGGAGTTGTATAGTGACGTTTTCCGTTAAGTGTAATTCTGGCTGCGGTCCTATTGAGTGACCGCATCATCTCCGGTTGCTCTTCCTCGGCTTTAATCCAAGGATCAGATGTTTCTATCTTAGCAACCATTGACGGTTTTGTGTATTATTTCTAAGTTAACACAGTTGTCAATGAGGTGCGAATGGACGGTTTCAACTATGCAATTGCTTCTATTCTCGGTGCCATGCTTGTTGTGATTAGCATGGATGCTTACCTTTTCTTTACCGAAGTCCTGTCTAGGCAATGAACAAATTCTGGCTAGGTCTCCAAGGTTATTGGTCTTGTGTCTCCTGGATCCCGGGGGCACTACTCAAATTTATTTGGGAAGAATCCCCTGACCTTAAGTTTTGGAAACAACACACAAACCTAGACGATCACCTGTGGTACGCCGAACGTGTGAATGGGAGAATAGCAATGCTTACTCTTACCTTCCTTTTGCTTTGGGGC
>JBEAQS010000149.1:0-9119 GCA_041163765.1 Bacteroidota bacterium
ACTCAATGCGCGATAACGCTCTGTGCACAGGACTGTGGTGCGAGGTAGTATCGTGAAGCGCTTCATCCACTCCGGTTAAACTAAACTTGGCGGAAGAATAAATCTCGGCAAAAGTAGCCACAACTGCGAGCGACAACATCATCCCCACATAAGGAGGCAAATGAGTCACTGTTTTAAAAAACGGAACAAAAATAATTGATCCTAATCCGAGGTAAAGCATTTTGGCACCATGTCTGTTCACGCGCTCTTCCTTGAACTCTTGATCGATAGATCCGCTAAAGGCTTTAAATCTGCTGGCAATCAAAACCGGCACGGCCATACAGGCAATAGCTGGCAATAAAACGTGGGCGACCAAACTTCCCGCAGACACCTTATTGGCAATCCAGAGCATCGTGGTGGTCACATCCCCAATCGGAGACCAAGCACCCCCTGCATTGGCAGCGATAACAATCATACCAGCAAACCAGAGTCTAGTTTCGCGATCGCTGATCACTTTTTGTAAAATAGTGATCAAAACGATGGTCGCTGTTAAGTTGTCAATAATAGCTGAAAGTACAAAAGCCAAAATGGAAAAAAGCCACAAAAGGCTGCGTTTAGACTTAACCTTTATAAAGCCTTTGATGGTTTGAAAACCGTTGAAGTTATCAATGATCTCAACAATGGTCATAGCACCGATCAAAAACACCAAAATCTCCGCTGTTTTTCCTAGATGGTGCAATAAAATCTCTTCTATATGCGTTGGAATCAGCTCCTTTAAAGCGGTATCCACGTTGAAAACATCCATATGGGTCAAGGCGATTAAGGCCCATAAAATGGCCATCATCCCCAACGCTGGTATGAGTTTATCAATTTTGAGGTTGTGTTCTAGGGCGATTCCTAAATACCCTAAAACGAATACTATTAGAATAATTGTCTCCATAAAATGTTTTCTGTTTTTTGGTCTACGGGTTTAGTAGACGCAAACAAATATAAAAAAACTGAGGGCATGCCCAAGGAAATCTTTCAAGCCTGGAGAAAAAAGACCAAATCGGGTAAACCTAAATTTTTGTACCTTCAAAAAAAGCATTTACATGGAATATTTTCTGACTCCCGAACAGCAAATGATTCGCGACAGCGCTCGCGAATACGCGCAGCAACACTTGTTACCCGGCGTTATAGAGAGAGATGTACACGGTCTCTGGCCCAAAGAACAAATCGCCCAAATGGGTGAATTGGGATTTATGGGTATGATGGTTGATCCCCAATGGGGCGGAAGTGGATTAGATTCTATGAGTTACGTTCTGGCGATGGAAGAAATTTCAAAGATTGATGCCTCTGCCTCGGTCATCATGTCCGTCAATAACTCTTTGGTTTGTTGGGGACTAGAAAAATTTGGCTCTGAGGCACAAAAAGAAAAATATCTGCCCGGGTTGGCCACCGGGAAGCTTTTAGGTGCTTTCTGTCTTTCAGAGCCAGAAGCAGGGAGTGATGCTTCTTCTCAAAAAACAAAAGCCGAAGACAAGGGCGACCACTATCTGGTCAATGGGACAAAAAACTGGATCACCAACGGGGGACATGCCGACGTGTATCTAGTGATGGCCCAAACCGACGCCTCGTTGAAATCAAAAGGCATTAACGCACTTATCATTGAAAAGGGAGCCCCCGGATTTGACATAGGTCCTAAAGAACAAAAAATGGGAATCCGCAGCAGTGACACCCATACCCTTCAATTTTCAGATGTGCGCGTGCCGAAAGAAAATCGGATAGGCGACGAAGGATTTGGCTTTGCATTTGCCATGAAGACACTGGCCGGAGGTCGACTGGGGATTGCTGCTCAAGCGCTGGGCCTGGCACAAGGCGCCTATGAGCGATCGGTGGATTACGCCAAACAGAGAAAAACATTTGGTCAACTTATCGGCAGTCATCAAGCAATTGCCTTCAAACTCGCTAAAATGGCTACGGACATAGAGGCGGCACGTCTCTTGGTCTATAAAGCTGCCCAACTCAAGGATCGTGGCGCCTCCATAGACAGAGCTAGTGCCATGGCCAAATACTGGGCTTCAAAAGCGGCTATGGAGGTGACTACGGAAGCTGTTCAACTACATGGAGGAAATGGATATGTGGTGGAGTACCATGTTGAACGCATGATGCGCGATGCAAAAATCACACAAATTTACGAGGGAACCACAGAAATACAACAGATGATCATCGCTCGAGGGCTCGGTCTTTAAACGATGTTACTCCCGTTTTTAGTGTTTCATTGAAGGATTGATATTTTTATTCCCTTCAAAATACAAGTTTTACATTTTTGACATAGCTTGAGCCAAAACCATGTATTTTATGGCATAAACAAACGCTAATCCTTAAGATTCTTTAGCGTTTTGCGTAATTTTGCTAAAATTATTCAATTTATGCCTCTAGTACAACAGGGATTATATCATCCAGAATACGAGCACGACAATTGCGGTGCTGGATTTATCTGCAGCCTCGAAGGAAAAAAATCAAACGACATCATCCACAAAGCTCTGGAGATTCTAGAAAAACTAGAACACCGAGGAGCCGTGAGTGCTGATGGAAAAACTGGTGACGGTGCAGGCATATTGATCGACATACCTCACCAATTTTTTGCAGACGTATGCCCATTTGCACTGCCCGAACCCGGACAATACGCGGTGGCCAATGTTTTTCTGCCCCAAAAAGAAAACCAGAGATCCTTTTGTATTGAAGTGGTGGAAAAACACCTCAAAGTCCAAGGCTTACATCTTTTAGGCTGGAGAAATGTACCTGTCAACAGATCCGTACCCGGAAGAATAGCCGCTGAAACAGAGCCCTTTATCCAACAGCTATTTGTAGGCAAAGCCGATGAAAACCAATCCATCAGCTCATTTAACCTGCAACTGTATATCGCCCGCAAAAAAGCAGAGCACGAAATCATCAACTCAAAATTGTCTCAACTAGGGTTTTTCTACATACCCAGTTTATCGACAAAAATCATCATTTTCAAAGGCTTGCTGATGCCTGAAGATATCAGCTTGTACTACAAAGACCTGCAAGACTCCAGAGTTGTCACCCGACTTGCGCTGGTTCACCAGCGTTTCTCAACCAATACCTTTCCGACTTGGGATTTGGCCCAGCCGTTTAGGTACATGTGCCACAATGGAGAAATCAATACGTTGAGGGGTAACCTAGCTCGCATGCGGTCCCGAGAAGAATTGATGAAAAGTGACTTATTCGGTCCAGACATCAAGGCGATTCTCCCCATTGTACTTCCAGGCAAATCAGATTCTGCCTCGATGGACATGGTCGTTGAACTCTTGTTAATGACTGGCCGTTCCCTTCCCGAAGTCATGATGATTTTGGTGCCTGAGGCATGGGAAAAGAACGATCAAATGTCCTCAACCAAAAGAGCCTTCTACGAATTCCACTCTTGTATGATGGAGCCCTGGGATGGTCCAGCCTCCATTCCGTTTACCGACGGTAACTATATCGGAGCTGTATTGGACAGAAATGGATTACGCCCATCGCGTTACAGCGTGACCAAAGATGGATATGTGATTATGTCCTCTGAAACAGGCGTGGTGGATATTGCCCCGGAAAATGTAGCTATGCACGGTAGACTAGAACCTGGAAAAATGTTCCTAGTCAATATGGAAGAGGGCCGTATTGTCAATGACGAGGAGATTAAAGAATCTATAGCCCAGAAACATCCGTACAGCCAATGGGTGGCCGAAAACCTGGTGCACTTGCGCGATATTCCGTACAACGACTGCCCCTTATTTATCGGCGAATCCTCTCTGGAAAAAAGAAAATCCGTGTTTGGATATACCCTAGAGGACATCAACTCCATTGTGGGTCCTATGGGAAAAAGCGGATATGAGCCGATTGGCTCCATGGGTACAGACACCCCAATAGCCGTCTTGTCTGATCGCCCACAACTGCTTTACAACTACTTTAAGCAGTTATTTGCCCAGGTGACTAATCCGCCATTGGACGGAATTCGCGAGGAAATGATCACCGACATCTCGCTCACCCTAGGCAGCGATTTTAACCTTTTTGAAGTAGACCCGGCGCATTGTAGAAAATTAAAAATTCAAAACCCTGTCATCTCCAAAGAAGATTTAGATAAGATCAAGAATTACGGAGAGCGCCCGCATTTTCAAGTGGCCAACCTCTCTATGCGTTACCCTATAGCCCAAGGACACAATGGATTGGAAAACGCCTTGGCCCAGTTGCTCGAAGATGCGGAAAAAGCCGTTGACAACGGACAAAACATCATTATACTGTCGGATCGATACACCAATGCGGAGTATGCGCCCATCCCAGCCTTACTGGCTACATCTTATGTGAACTCAGGATTACAGGTGCGCGGTAAAAGATCTCAGCTCAGTTTAATTGTAGAGTCAGCGGAGCCCAGAGAAGTGCACCACTTTGCCCTATTGTTCGGATACGGAGCCAGTGCGATCAACCCCTACTTAGTGAATGAAATCATCGCTGAACAGATTGAAAACGGAGAACTTACCGGAATCACCTTTGAAGCGGCTGTTGAAAACTACAACAAAGCTGTAGGCAAAGGCATCCTTAAAGTGATGAATAAAATCGGCATTTCTACCCTAAACTCATACCGAGGTTCACAACTCTTTGAGTGTATTGGATTAAACACCAAAACGGTAGATACTTATTTCCCGAGAACTACCACCAGAATTCAGGGGATTGGATTGTATGAAATCGAAAAAGAGATCGCCAAAAGACATCAAAATGCCTTTGGTACAAAAGAAATTTCGGCGTCTTTAGATTTGGAAATTGGCGGAGAATATCGATGGAGGCGAGATGGTGAAAAACACCAATTTAATCCGATTACCGTGGCTAAACTGCAAAAAGCAGTCCGCAACAATGAACCAAATACCTATAAGGAATATGCTCAACTGATCAACGAACAGTCCAAACACCTAATGACTATTCGCGGTTTGTTTGAATTCTCCAACTTTGACCCCATCCCTCTTGAAGAAGTAGAGCCTTGGACGGAAATTGTAAAGCGCTTTAAAACGGGTGCTATGTCTTATGGATCCATCAGCAAGGAAGCTCATGAAAATCTGGCCATCGCTATGAACCGAATCGGCGGGAAAAGCAATTCCGGGGAAGGAGGGGAAAATCCAGAGCGATTCTACAAAACACCTGAAGGGGATTGGAAAAACTCTGCGATCAAACAAGTGGCCTCTGGAAGATTTGGGGTTACTTCAAACTACCTCACCAATGCAGCTGAGATACAGATCAAAATGGCTCAAGGAGCAAAACCAGGCGAAGGAGGACAACTACCTGGACCAAAAGTAGATCCGGAAATTGCCAAAACCAGGAATTCAACTCCTTATGTGGGCTTAATTTCTCCACCACCACACCACGATATCTATTCTATTGAAGACCTATCCCAATTGATTTACGACCTAAAGTCGGCCAACCGGGAAGCGCGCATCAACGTAAAACTGGTCTCTGAAGTGGGCGTGGGTACGGTAGCTGCTGGAGTAGCTAAGGCCAAGGCAGATGTTGTTTTGATCTCTGGATACGATGGAGGAACAGGTGCATCGCCTTTGACTTCGCTCAAACACGCAGGACTTCCCTGGGAATTGGGGGTCGCAGAAGCCCAACAAACCTTGGTGATGAATGACTTGCGCAACAGAATTGTTTTGGAGTGCGACGGTCAGCTCAAAACGGGTAGAGATGTAGCTATCGCCTGCTTGCTGGGTGCAGAAGAGTTTGGATTTGCCACAGCACCACTGGTAGCCTCAGGCTGTATCATGATGCGTGTCTGTCACCTCAATACGTGTCCGGTCGGTGTGGCTACTCAAAATCCAGAACTTCGCAAGAAATTTAAAGGACAACCTGAACACGTAGTCAACTTTATGTATTTCGTCGCAGAAGAGCTCAGAGAAATCATGGCGCAACTCGGATTTAGAACCATCAATGAAATGGTGGGCCAAGTGCAAAAATTAGACCGAAAAAAAGTGATTCATCACTACAAAGCAGCTGGGATCGACTTATCGCCTATGTTGCACCAAGTCAAGGTGCCTCATGGCACCAAGGTGTACAATACTCAGAAGCAAAAGCATCATATCGAGGAATCTATTGAGTTTTCTATCATAGAAAAAGCACACCCTGCTCTGTACCGAAAAGAGAAAATGTCCTTGGACTTTCCGATTAAAAACACAGATAGAGCCGTTGGCGCCATTATCAGCAATGAGATTTCCAAAAATTATGGGGCTCAAGGATTGCCTGACCATACACTAAAAATTAATTTTACCGGGGCTGCAGGACAGAGTTTCGGCGCATTTGCCACCAAAGGATTAACTATGGTGGTCAATGGCACCACCAACGACTATTTAGGCAAGGGTCTATCGGGAGCCAAACTAATTGTACGCATACCCGAGGGTTCTACCTTAAGGCCTGACCAGAATGTGATCACAGGTAACGTAGCGCTCTATGGAGCAACTTCTGGGGAGGCGTACATCAATGGCAAGGCAGGCGAACGCTTTTGCGTGCGCAACTCAGGAGCTACCGCAGTAGTCGAGGGTATCGGCGACCACGGCTTGGAATACATGACTGGTGGTGTCGCGGTGATCTTAGGAGCTGTAGGCAGAAATTTCGGTGCGGGTATGAGCGGTGGTATCGCCTATGTATACGATCCAAATAACACCTTTAAGGGATTGTGTAAAGAACCCGGACTGAATTTATGGGATGTCGACCAAGCGGAAGACAAAGCGCAACTAAAGTCGTTGATCGAACAACACTACAATGCCACCCACAGCCCACTAGCTCAAGAAATATTGGAAGCCTGGGAGTATGAACTCCCTAAGTTTATCAAAGTATTTCCCGAGGAATACAGACTGGCTTTGAAAAGAATTGAAGAAGAAACAGCAGCAACACAAGTATAGTTATGGGAAAACCCACTGGATTTATGGAATTTGACCGAGTAGTTGAGTCATACATTCCTGTAGAAGAACGCATCAAAAATTACCAAGAATTTACGCAGCCCCTACCGGAGTCCGCATTAAAAGACCAAGGAGCGCGTTGTATGAACTGCGGTATCCCCTTTTGCCACAGCGGTTGCCCACTCGGAAATTTAATTCCTGACTTCAATGACGCTGTATACCAAGGAAAATGGGAGAAAGCGGCTAAAATACTTCACGCCACCAACAACTTCCCTGAATTTACCGGCCGTTTATGTCCGGCCCCCTGTGAGGAGGCTTGTGTATTAGGGATTAACGAAAACCCGGTATCCATTGAAAATATAGAAAAAAGCATTGCTGAAACCGCCTGGGCCAAAGGCTGGATTAAACCAGAACCTCCCCAAAGCAGAACAGGAAAAACTGTGGCTGTAGTCGGTTCAGGGCCCGCAGGACTTGCGGCAGCACAACAACTAAACCGAGCTGGCCACCAGGTGACCGTATTTGAACGGGACTCAAAAGCGGGTGGACTATTGAGGTTTGGTATCCCAGATTTCAAGTTGGATAAATCAGTCATCGATCGCAGGATCGAAGTATTGATCGCTGAGGGAATAGAATTCAAAACCAATGTCGAAATAGGAGTAGATATCGATGCCTTAACACTTAAAAGCCAATACGATGCCGTCGTTTTATGCGGTGGTGCAGCAGTAAGAAGAGGGTTAACCATCCCTGGAGCACAGTTAAATGGGGTGGTTCAAGCTATGGATTTTCTCAAAGGAAACAACAAATCGGTCTCAGGTGAACTAAACAACCCGCCTATTTCCGCGAAGGGGAAACACGTTATTGTCATCGGTGGTGGCGATACCGGTTCAGACTGTATTGGAACATCGATACGACACGGCGCTCTTTCGGTTTCCAACTTTGAGATCATGCCGCAAGGCACCCCGGAGCGACCTGCCCATCAACCCTGGCCATTCTACCCCATGCGTTTAAAAACCAGCACCTCCCACAAAGAGGGAGCGGAGCGCTTTTTCAGCATTTCCACCAAAGAATTCACCGGTGATGCCCAAGGTAATTTAACGGGGCTAAAAACTGTTCAAGTGGCCTGGGAACAGGTCAACGGTAGCATGGTACTCAAAGAAGTACCGGGCTCAGAAAAAATATGGAAGGCTGACTTGGTACTTCTCGCTATGGGTTTTACCGGATCGGAAACAATAGTCGCCGAACAACTGGGCGTTACGCTAGATTCCAGGACTAATGTTCAAGCCAGTGAGGAAGATTACAAAACAAATATCTCTGGTGTATTTGCCGCTGGTGATCAGCGCAGAGGCCAATCCCTGATTGTCTGGGCCATATCAGAAGGAAGACAAGCAGCTCATTACGTGGATACGTACCTTATGGGTAGCTCATGCTTACCTCTTAAAGAGGCAGGAGACTTACCCCGGGTATAAATCCTCCCCACACCCCATAAAAAAACCCGTTTGGTAGCTACCAGACGGGTTTTTTTATAGCACATGGGGATGGATCTGCCGACCCTAGTGAGATTCCCCTGACCAGAACACAAAAAAAAAGGCCCGTACAACGTACGGGCCTTCGTAAAAAAAGGCAGCGACCTACTCTCCCACTTGGTATAGCAGTACCATCGGCGCAGATGAGCTTAACTTCCTTGTTCGGAATGGAAAAGGGTGATCCTCATCGCAATAGCCACCTTAAACTAGCGCACACAAGCGAACTTGTGCACAATAACACAACATACCAGGACATTATAGCCGATACTAAATAACTTCATACAAATTTTAAGGTTTTTCCACCCCCATGACCTAAATCATGGGGGCTTCTCGCGCAAGCCTATGGGCTATTAGTATCACTCGGCTACGCACATTACTGCACTTACACCTATGACCTATCAACGTGGTCATCTCCCACGACCCTTTAAAGAAATCTCATCTTGTGGCGGGTTTCGCGCTTATATGCTTTCAGCGCTTATCCCATCCCGACATAGCTACCCAGCAATGCTCCTGGCGGAACAACTGGTGCACCAGAGGTCAGTCCAACTCGGTCCTCTCGTACTAGAGTCAGATCCACTCAAATTTCTAACGCCCGCAGTAGATAGAGACCGAACTGTCTCACGACGTTCTGAACCCAGCTCGCGTGCCACTTTAATGGGCGAACAGCCCAACCCTTGGGACCTTCTCCAGCCCCAGG
>JBEAQS010000150.1:0-24021 GCA_041163765.1 Bacteroidota bacterium
CTTTAATCCGGAGAGGTAAAATTCAGGCGCACCAAAACGGGAAAATGGTCAGAGTAGGGTAATTCAGTTACTAGGTGGTCATGTACCTCAAAAGCTTGATCGACCAATACATAATCAATCCTCAGCGGAAGGAAAACAAACCTAAAGGTGCTGCCAAATCCCACTCCTTTTTCAAAAAAGGTATCCTTCATGTCCGTTCTTATGGTGTGGTAGACGGAGGAAAACTGGTTGTTGTTGAAATCCCCTAAAACTATATTGGGGTACGGAGAACGCTCTTTATGCGCAGAAAGCAGTACTGATTGAGATTCTTGTTTGTCAAATGAGCGCCCAATGCGATCATACAAGACGGCTAATTTTTGGGCCCACTTACTTTTGGTCGTATCTCTAAGTACTTCCTGATTGGCGCGATTCATTAATTTAAGGGATTGGAAATGCGTGTTATACACACGAACTACCCTATCCGCTAATTCTATATCCGCATAGATAGCTGTATTGGAACTAGAAGGAAAATCGATACGGCCTTTTGATACAATGGGATATTTAGATAATATGGCGACCACGGAACGCTCCTTGTTATCTCGTGAGGAGTAGGTTTGGTACGGGTATTGTTTAAAGGCGGCTAAAAACTCGGTGTCAAACTCTTGAAAGGCCAATACATCTGCCTGTGAATTTTGAGCAAAAGCTACTATGCTGTCCGCCAAGTATTCCTCTTGGGTCCAACGATATTTGTTTAACAATTTGACATTATAACTCATTACAGTCAAATCGCTTTTGTCGGAATCCGCTAGGCTATTATTCCATCGGTATACTGGTCCAAATTGCCAATGTGTGAAAAGCAAAATCACGATCGACCACCAGGCCATTGATTTCCAACGAAATAGCCAAAACAACAGAAACAATGCATGCCCTAGCCATAAAAAGGGCATGGCTAAACTAAAAAACGAGAGGAAATAGTAGCCATCACCAGGCAGAAATGGCGCAAGCTGTGCCACAACGGTTATGGCAATCAGCACCAAATGCGCGGCTTTCATCAATGAATTTGTTATTTCACTGGGTTTAAACATGATCGGGTCCTTGTTGAAATAAAAAATCTTTTTCTTCTTGGGTCAAAGAATCGTAACCAGAAGCACTTATCTTATCTAAGATTGAATCTATTTTGCGTTGGTGAGCCACTTGAACACCACTTAACTCCCCGGTAGATTTTTTTGCTCCTTTCGATTGATAAACCTTTTTTAAGTGACTTTTTTTGTTTGACGAGGGTCTATTCCAATTGAATAGCGACCACTGTGTTAAGTCTCTACCTTGTCTGAGGTTTACCGCATAGATCAGGCCTACTAATGCACCTACAAGATGCGCTAATTGAGCCCCAGAAACATTACTCCACAAACTAAATAGATCAATCATTACCAATGCCGCACCTAGGTACTTTAATTTGATCTGACCAAAAAACAAGTGAACGGGAAGATCTGGTTGATAGGCACATACATAGATGATCAATGCCATAATACCTGCTGAAGCTCCCACCAAATACCCAATAGCTAGTTGAGGAAAAACGATACCTACGAGAAGGTAACTAATGCCTGAAGTTAAGGTTCCTATCCACCAAATATGCCACCACCTGGCTGAAGAAAATAAATGCAAAAACAATCTGGAAGCACCCGCAACAAAAATCAGGTTACTGATTAAATGTATCGGTTGCACATGTACCCACCCGTACGTAAACAGGGTCCAAGGTCTACTCAAAAATTCAGTCCACTGCCTGGGTAAAGCCCAAGTATCTACCGCACTGTTGGCCTCACCAAATACTAAGTTTTGTACCTGTACCACAAAAAAAACAAGGACCATGAAAACCATCATGCGGCCAGATGAGTCTAGATGAAGCCAAAATCGTTGGACCTGCTGTTTCATCAATACCAACGATTGCGATCAAAGGAATTTTTCTTCCAATACCAGGCCATCAAAAATCCAAAAAGCGCACCGCCTACATGGGCAAAATGAGCAATACCAGAGCCAAAAATGCTGTAGCCTGTGATTCCAGAAAAGAGATCAAGTCCTATTAAAATCGGAATAAAATACTTGGCTTTAATAGGAACAGGTACAAACATCAAGAACAGTTCGCTATTGGGAAATGCCATGCCAAATGCAACCAAAACACCGTAGATCGCACCTGATGCCCCCACAGCAGGAGTTGATATAGCCTCAATCATAGCCTGAATGGTATCTTGACTAGCTACATCATACCAAGCAGGGCTGAATTGACCCTGACCCAATAACGTGATGACTTGCTGGGCAGCATATCCACCAGCTTCCAATGCTTGGATACCGCGATAGAAATAAAAATAGTTAACTCCCGTGTGAATCAGTGCGGCACCAATACCTGCAGACAAATAAAAGAAAAGGAACTTCTTTCCACCCCACATGTGTTCCAAAGCACCGCCAAAAGCCCAGAGGGCATACATATTAAAGAAAATATGAGATAGCCCTCCATGCATAAACATATGGGTAATCACTTGCCAAAATCCAAAGGATGGATGCTCTACAAACCAAAGTGAAAAGAGTCCATACATCACATCACCGTACAGTAAGGTCGCTAGAAAAAACAACCCATTAATGATGATTAAATGTTTCACCGTCTCTGTTATAGATCTCATAAACTGAATTTTTTAAGGAGTTCTTCCGCAGTGATCGAAACAATAACTGGTTTGCGATCGGGACTAAATTCCGGTTCTTTACATGAAAATAAATCATTGATTAAGCCCAACTGCTCCTCTACAGTTAAAAATTTTCCGGTGTTTATGGCCATTGATTTCGACATCAACTGTGCCATCCGATCCACAGTAGAAAACCCTGTATGCTCTATAGATTCCAAATCATCTACCAGCTGAATCAATACATGTGCAGCATCTTGTGGCAGCACATCCATAGGAATGCCCAGTACCTGATCTATCGACTGTTCATCGAATTCAAATCCAATCGCTTGAAGATCTCCACGCATAGAGGCCAATATAGATTGCTGAGCGATACTCAGCCCCAATGTGAGTGGGAACAAAAGTGTTTGACTTCCCGCTTTTTCCATGGTCATTTGAGCCAATAATCGCTCGTATACGATGCGTTGATGAGCCCTTGACTGATGGATGACAAGCAACGCCGATTGGTGTTTGGTAACGATATACTTTTTTTCCCACTGAAAACTGGTAAATGCTGTTTTGGTTTCTTGTTCCCAACCTTCAAGGGATGTTTGTTGGGATTCAAAATGAGCCATCGTCTGTCGGTGGGGATCATCTCCTAGACTGTACAGTGTTTCCCATTGTGTCTGGCTAGGTTTTGATTTATAGGCCGGAGTATGTTCGTTAAAAGGATTGAAATTCCTATCCACCTCAATCTTGGGATAAACTGGGTTTTTAGACTGATAGGCATAAGGCGTATCTAAATTTGGATCCTTGTCAAAATCTAAAATAGGAGCTACTTGAAATTGACCTAGACTGTGTTTCACCGCGGACCTTAAAATAGCGTAAATACCTTGTTCATCATCAAATTTTACTTCTGTTTTAGTCGGGTGGATATTGACATCTAATCGTGCCGGATCGACTTGAAGATAAATAAAGTATCCTGGATGTACTCCTGGGTTAACTAGTCCTTCAAAGGCTTGAAGCACAGCGTGGTGAAGAAAACCGCTTTTGATGAATCGATCATTCACAAAAAAATACTGCATCCCCCGCGACTTTTTAGCCATATCGGGCTTTAAGATAAATCCAGAAATCCCCACCAAAGGGGTCTGCTCGGAAATAGGCACTAATTTTTCCGCATACTTCTGTCCAAAAACCTGGGTAATTCTCTGCTTAATAGGTGCTTGGGGCAATTGAAACAATACCTCAGAGTTGTGATGTAACACAAAAGAAATTTCAGGATGCACCAACACTAATCGGTGAAACTCATCCAAACAGTGTTTCAATTCAACGGTAGCTGACTTTAAAAATTGCCTGCGCGCAGGTATGTTATAGAACAGATGCTGAACAGTGACGATGGTTCCTTGGGAACTAGGTGTCAGCTGTATTTCCATGGAGCTGCTGCCTTGAACCGACAGCACGTATCCTTCTTCAGCCTCAACGGTTTTACTCTGTATGCGCAATTGAGCAATCGAGGCGATCGAAGCCAATGCTTCACCCCTAAAACCCTTGGTTTGCAGGCGAAACAAATCCTCGGCTGATGTCAATTTTGAGGTAGCATGACGCTCAATAGATAGCGGAAGATCTTCTCGATCAATACCTTGACCGTTATCAACCACCTGGATCAACTGTTTACCTCCGTCACCCAAAAATACTTCTATCTTATCCGCTCCAGAATCCACCGCGTTCTCCAATAGTTCCTTAAGCGCCGAACTAGGGCGCTGAACAACTTCTCCTGCGGCAATCTGATTAGCTACGTGAGCCTCAAGGCGTTTGATGATTTTACCCATTATACCACCCAGTTAAGCACTCCAGTCTTGACGAGCGCTAAAAAAAACAACACCAAGAAAACGAATATAAAGAACAATCTAGTCCTTCGGTTTTTGCTTTCAGTCTGGCTTTTTTGAGCGCGCCAATCAGCGCGAAAAGACCTTCTACCAGAGGCTCTAGAGGACAAACCGGCTTGAGGCAGATCAGCAGCTTCTTGTTTTTTTACCAACAATTCCAAACGCTCTTTCCTCGGGTTGTAATACCTAGGGGTATAAGAAAACGACTTGTTTTTGTTTTGTTTAAATAGCGTAGGTAGTTTCATGAGAATCAACTTAATCCAAAAATAAACAAAAACCCAGGATGGACCTGGGTTTACTTTGCTAAGTTATTTACAAAAATACGGTTATAATGCCGCCATTTTTACAGCAGCTACCGCTGCTTCAACCCCTTTGTTTCCGTGTATACCTCCTGAACGATCAATAGCTTGTTGGAGATTGTTGTCCGTCAACACACAAAATATGACCGGAACATCTTGGTCTGTATTGAGATTCATAATCCCTTGAGCGGTGGATTGACAAATGAAATCAAAATGTTTTGTTTCCCCTTGGATGACACTTCCAATAGCAATAACCGCGGAGAGTTGATGGCGATCAATCAATTTTTTGCATGCGTGTGGTAATTCAAAGGCACCTGGTACGCGGTATGTGTAGATATTGTCAGAAACAACGCCCAGAGCAGAAAGTGTATCTACTGCTCCACGATACAAGTTATCGGTGATTTGGCTATTCCACTCGGCTACAGCAATCCCTACACGCATGTGCTCACCAGAGGGGAGACTTGATGCGTCAAAGAAAGATAAATCAGTCCCTGAAGTTGCCATTATTCTTCCGCCTGTAAACTGCCCAATAAGGCATCTACTGAGCTCGCCTCTACGGCATTAGGGTATAGGTCGGAAACAGTCTTGAAATACTCTACAGCACTTCCCGTCTGGCCTAATTCCTGGGCCAATACACCCGCTTTAAACCAAAAACGAGGAGCAGAAAATTCATTGTTGCTGTGCGAAGCTGCGGCGACATAAGACTTTAAACCAGCCTCCTTATCTCCAAGCTCGGATTGAGCATCCCCAAGGGCGCCTAATGCTAAGGCTTGCATCAATGCATCATCTGTTTTGAAACCAGACAAATAAGTAACCGCCTGTTCAAATTGACCTAAATGAAGATAGGAAAGTCCTGCACCATAAGCAGCTAAATCCGCTGCTTTCGTGCCAGCGTACTGTTCAGCAATTTCAACAAAACCGTATTTGCCTTCTGCACCTTCCAGGGCAAGTGTAAAAAGAGAGTCCTGTGATTGCTGCGAAATCAGTGCTTGATCAAAATAACGTTGTGCGTAGTACAATTCGTTAGACGCCTCGCGCTCTAGAGGCTTTTGTACCCATTGTTGGTACCCCAAGTAACCTAAAACGCCCAGGGCAATTGCGGCAATGACCCCTAGAATAATGTTTTGATTTTGGGATACCCAAGCCTCAGATTTGGAAGCGCTTTCGTCTAATGAGGAAAAAACCTCTGCTGTAGTGCTCGATTCTTGAGTTACTTCCTCTATTTCTTCTTGGGCTTTTGGTTTATAGCCTCTTTTTTGATATGTAGCCATCTATATGAGATTTAGAGGGCAAAAATAAAGTTTTTATCCAAACCCAAAAGGGTATTCTTTCGTTTATTTTCAATAATTTGCAAACCCCAAAAAAAGCGATTTTCGCCTATAAACTCTCTATGTTTCTCAAACACCTGACACTGGTTAACTACAAAAATTTTATAGAGAAATCGATTGATTTTGGCGCTAAAATCAATTGTGTGGTTGGACCTAATGGCCAAGGAAAAACTAATGTTCTTGACGCTATTTACCATTTGGCCCTAGGCAAAAGCTACTTTAATCCTCAGTCATCACAAAATATTAGACACGATCAAGACTTTTTTTTGATCCAAGGACTCTTTGATAAAGAAGGTCAAGAGGAGACTGTTGTGTGCAGCCTAAAAATTGGATCCAAGAAGGTGATCAAACGCAACGGTAAACTATATGAGAAACTGGCAGACCATATCGGTGTACTCCCATTGGTTATGATTTCACCTGCTGATCGAGATCTGATCGTGGAAGGCAGTGAAGTGCGCAGAAAATTAATCGATGGAATCATTGCTCAATCAGACAACCATTACTTGAACTTGCTTTTAAGCTATAACCAAACACTCTCACAGCGCAATGCGCTACTCAAATACTTTGCCCTTAACCACACATTTGACCGGGAAACACTCAGTGTGTACGACGCGCAGTTGCGTGATTATGGCCTACCGATTTACCGCAAAAGAAGCGCCTTTCTTGAAGAATTTATTCCGTTGTTTGAACAGCAGTATCAACAAATCAGTCAAGGAAAAGAATCCGTAAGCATTCAGTACCAAAGCCAACTTCACCTGGGAGACTACGGGGCACAGCTGACTGAATGTCTCTCTAAAGACCGAGCGATACAGTACACTAGTTGCGGTATCCACAAAGATGACTTGTCGTTTGAAATTGACGGCCACCCTATCAAAAAATTTGGCAGCCAGGGTCAGCAAAAATCATTTTTGATCGCATTGAAATTGGCGCAGTTTTCCTTTATACAAAAACATACCCAGACGCAACCCATACTGTTATTGGACGATATATTTGACAAATTAGATGACCAACGAGTCGCTCAACTGGTAGATTTAGTCAATCAAAACCGATTTGGGCAACTATTCATCAGCGATACTAATTTTGAACGAACTGAAAAGATTGTTCAAGCTACCGGGCAAGGATACACCATGATTGAACTGCCATGAAAAGAAACCATGAGCCAAAAAAAATACAAGATCTAGTCAATCAGTTTATAGAACAAAATGAGTTGACCAGTGGACTTGATGCCGTAAACGTTCAAGATTTATGGAGTGAACTTATGGGGCCGGGAGTGATGAGTTACACCCAGAGTATCGCCCTGCGTGGCTCAACATTAACGGTAGTACTCACTTCCTCTGTTTTGCGCAGTGAGCTAAGCATGGGGAAACAAAAAATCATCTCCATGATGAATGAAGGCCTAGGAAAAAATCTCATCGAACATATGTACCTTCGATAAGTTAATCAGCTAGGCCTTTATTGGATGGACATTAAAAGATCTCTCTTCCAGAAAAATGGAATGCAGACTCAATGGCCGCATTTTCATCCGAATCAGATCCGTGCACGGCATTTTCTCCGATAGAGGAGGCATATCTTTGGCGAATAGTTCCTTCTGCAGCTTCTGCTGGGTTCGTGGAACCAATTAATGTTCTAAAATCTTGTACGGCGTTTTCCTTCTCAAGCACAGCTGCCACGATAGGTCCGGAGGTCATAAAATCTACTAACTCACCAAAAAATGGTCGCTCGTTGTGCACTGCGTAGAAACGCTCTGCATCTAATCGGCTGAGTTGGGTGTATTTCATGGCTACAATTTTAAATCCAGCCTCATTGATTTGTGCCAAAATTCCCCCAATGTAGCCTTTAGCGACTGCATCTGGTTTGATCATGGTAAATGTTCTATTTGCACTCATTTTTTAAAATTTTGTGCAAAATTACACCAAATAATCGAATCTATGGTTCCATAGATGAATCGCTGTGAACTAAAGTCCGTAACGCAACTCATAGCCTGTATTATTGGGGAAGTCTGGATATCGGTATACCAGTCTTCGGGCTACTTGACCAGAATCTTGTACCATTTCCATAGTGATCGTACGCGCCTTCAAATCTATGCGCAATAGCCCAAAACTTTTTTCTGCCAATACTTCACCGAGTCTGTACTGATTAGGTTCACCTCGATAAGAACTATACGAATGAGTCAAACCACTGGACGTGAAATCGATGATCGGTTGTCCAAAATCGGGTATTGTTTTGGTGGAAAACTCAGAAATATGACGATCACCTGAGAGCAACACAAAACCTTTAGGGTTGGTGCGCACAATCAAGTCTTCTAATTTTTGTTGTTCAGCGGATAGATTAGCCCAAGACTCAAAACCGTGCTCTCCCGACAAAAACTGTATACTACTCATCAAAATATGCACGTCCGCAGGACTGTTTGTCAAACTGTTTTCCAACCAAGCCCACTGACTATCTCCCAGCATGGTCCCTTGATCTGTGGGCAAATACCGCTTTTCTCCAGAGGGATCATCGCGCAAAGCAGACCGGAAAAATCGGGTATCTAAGACAATGATACGCACCGTTTGATCCCCAACGGAGAAGTCGTGCAGCGCATACACTCCAGGTTGACTTCTTCGGGAATCATCTTGTGGGACCTGCATGAAATCTAAAAATACTTGTTGGCTCTCTTTTTTGATAGAAAATTCAGCCCCCCCATCATTGAGCCCATAATCGTGGTCATCCCAAGTACCGATAACCGGAACCTGCTTCATCAATGATTGATAACCGGGCACCTTTAACTGGAGTGCATAGGCCGATTTTAATTCATCCACCTGATCAGTATCCGCATAAACTACATCCCCACCCCATACAAATACGTCAGGTTTGGTCGCCAGAACATCATCCCATAAATCATTGGGCTGATCGACTTGGTTGCACGAACCAAAAGCAACCGTGAAAACAGCGGGTTCACTGGGGGCGCAAGAAAGTGCCACAACAGCACAAAACAGGGATAAGGCGTAAATTTTCATGTTTCTATTTTTTTCAAATTTAATCAATTTAAACAGCTCAGAAGCCAAATGTCTTATCTTTGATCCCATGAATATACCCAACCAAAAAGACCTGTTACATCAGCTGAGCCCAGGTACAAAAGTGATTGTGATACCTCATAGAAATCCTGATGGAGACGCCCTAGGGTCTTGTTTAGGTCTGGCTGGAGTGTTGCGCAAAATAGGCTGTTTAGTCGATGTCATCTCACCCAACCAGGGGCCGTATTTTTTACATTGGATGCCAGGTTTTCAAGACTTGTTGATCTACGAAGAACAAACCGAACTATGCGATCACTTGATACATTCAGCTCAGGTGGTATTTACCTTGGATTTTAATGATTTGTCGAGAACCGGAATCATGGGAGATCAACTCTCCAAAACAAATGCCTACCTAGCGATGATCGACCATCACGAATCACCTGGGTCTTACGCGCAATACACCTATTCTGATACCTCCATGAGCTCCACCTGTGAGATGGTTTTTCATTTTGTGCAAGAAGCCGCTTTGGGCCAGTACATTGATGCAGACATCGCTCAATGTTTGTACACCGGATTAGTGACGGATACAGGATCATTTAAATTTTCTCACACCACGCCAACCACGCACAGAGTAGCGGCGTCACTGATTGAGTTGGGCGCCCCCAATCAACGGATACACGAGTTGATTTTCGACCAAAACAAGCCGAGTAAATTGGCGCTGCTTGGACTAGCGCTCCACAAAATGGAGGTCATGCCCGAGTGCAAAACGGCTGTTTTACAACTCAGTCAAGCAGATTTAGATGCCCACGACCACCAGAAAGGGGATACGGAGGGTATTGTCAATTATGGCTTATCGTTGGAAGGTATTGTGCTGTCTGTTATATTTATAGAACACAAGCACGAAGGACTGATTAAAATATCGTTTAGGTCACAAGGAGATTTTTCGGTTAACGAATTAGCGCGAAAACACTTTGAAGGCGGCGGTCATCGCAACGCAGCTGGAGGAAAAAGCACAGAAAGCTTACAGAAAACTATAGAGCGTTTTAAATCCATAGTGCGTTCTTCCCCTGAATTATCCCAGAATAATTAGGCATACACGAGCGGAGAAGCGTACCGTTTATTTTACTAATTTCACCCGCTGTTAGGGGATAAACAACCCGAAATTCTGATTAATTATCTATGAAAAAACAAACATTGGCCCTCTGGGCACTAGCTATTGGTCTACTGACCAGCTGTAGTTCAAGCAAACGACCAGACCTTGGCGACGGGTTATTTGCCGAGATCAATACTTCTATGGGCACCGTGATTTTTGCCCTAGAACAAGAAAAAACACCAGTGACTGTGGCGAGTTTTGTCAGCCTTGCAGAGGGAGATAATCCTTATGTTTCAGAGACGTACAAAAACAAAAAGTTTTACGACGGATTAACGTTCCACCGAGTCGCTTTATTGGGTGCCAACTTCATCATCCAAGGGGGTGACCCTGAGGGTACCGGAATGGGAGGCCCTGGCTACCAATTCAAAGATGAAATTGATGCCTCATTGTCACACAATGACAAGGGAATTCTTTCTATGGCCAATGCTGGAGCGGGAACCAATGGAAGCCAATTTTTTATTACTGCTGGTGAAACCGCGTTTTTAGATGGCCGTCATACCGTGTTTGGCAAAGCGGTGGAAGGATTGGCCGTCATTGATTCTATGGCCCTCGTTAAAAGAGATCCTTCAGATAAGCCTATCAGTCCTTTGGTGCTGAAGTCTGTCGTAATTCACCGCAATGGTAAAGCGGCAAAATCTTTTGATGCGGTAACCGTGTTAAAAAATTACTTTGATGGAATCAAAGAGCAAGAAGCTGCTTTACAAAAAGCTAAAGAAATACTCAGTGCTGAATTTAAATCCCAAAAATCTTCGGCTTTGGTTACCGAAAGCGGACTAGGGGTGGTAGTGCTTCAAGAAGGTGAAGGACCCGTTCCCGCTGAAGGAAGCTTTGCCAAAGTTTTGTACGCAGGGTATTTTGAAGATGGTGGCGTGTTTGACACAAACATGGAAGATATAGCCACTAAGTTCGGAATATTTGATGCTCAAAGAAAAGAAATGGGTGGCTACAACCCAATACCTATGCCCTACGCTCAAGACGCTCGACTGATCAGTGGCTTTAAAGAGGCTTTGTTGCGCATGAAAGTCGGAGACAAAATAAGAGTTTTCGTTCCACCTCATTTAGGCTACGGAGAAGCTGGTGCGGGAAATGTAATTCCCCCAAGCGCCAATCTGGTATTTGATCTCGAAATCACCGGCGTCGAAAAATAAACTCAAAACCTCCTAAATGGAGGTTTTTTTTTGGTCTTCACTCAGGACGTGATTTTATTGCTATATTTAGAATGCTAAATTAAACCCTATGAAAAACAATACCATGCGTTGGGCTATACTTCTGCTTTTTGTGCAGTGGGCACAAGCTCAAGAGTATTTTCCAAAAAACGATGGAGTACTGGTCAAAAAAGATCTGTACCAAGTCTTTACAGAGGCCACTGTGCATCAAAACAGCGTTGAACAAATAGAAAACGCCACGATTGTTGTCAAAGATGGTCAAATAGTTTCCGTGGGTAAAAACGTTGTTTACCCCAAAAACTCCGTGGTTACTTCTTTGCGCGGCATGCACGTTTATCCTGCTTTTATCGATGTCCACAGCAACTTTGGCATTAAAAAACCAGTTGGTCAATCAAGAGGTCGCTCTACTCAGTACGACCCTTCGAGAGAAGGTTTCTACTGGAATGACCACATCAGGCCAGAACAGAGTGGAATTGAATCGTTTAATTTTGACGCATCCGCTGCAGAAAAACTCCGGGCAGCAGGATTTGGACTGGTGAATACTCACCTGGCAGATGGATTGGCCAGAGGAACTGGTGCACTCATTGCCCTGAGCGACAAAAGCTCTAACGCTACCCGTGTTTTATCGCCAAAATCTGCTCAATATTTCTCCTTGACAAGGAGCCAGCAAACCCAACAATCCTATCCGTCTTCTGCCATGGGCTCAATGGCTCTGATGAGGCAGTTCTTTTCTGACGCCCAGTGGTATGCCAACGGAGGCAGCAAAACCAAGGATCGATCCCTGGAGGCCTACAACGACAACAGCCGTTTACCGCATATTTTTGAAGCGGGAGATGTAGATGCTGTGGTCAATGCGGACAAAATTGGCGATCAGTTTGGGAAAAAAATGGCCATTGTCGGTGGTCAAAACGCCTATGAGGACATAGAGCGTGTCAAAAAAACAGGGGCGACATTGATCGTACCTGTTGATTTCCCCTCGGCTTATGATGTTTCAGACCCCCTTATGGCCTCTTTTATTACGCTCTCTGACATGAAAACATGGAACCAAGCGCCGAGCAACCTAGCCGCTTTGGATCGAGCAAAAGTGCCGTTTGCCATCACAACGCACGGATTGAAAAACCCAGGGGACCTACTCAAAAACGTTCGTATGGCGATTGATTACGGACTAAGTGAACCCCAAGCGTTAGCAGCACTGACTACTGTCCCCGCTCAAATACTAGGTCAAAGCACCAAAATAGGGCAAATCAAGCCTGGTTTTTACGCCAACTTTACGGTGACTAACGGCCCGATCTTCGATGAAAAATCGACCATTCATGAACTTTGGATTATGGGAGAGCCTCATGTAGTAAATTCCAGAGACCTCGTTGATGTGCGTGGAGATTACACACTTAAATTTAAATCGGCTACCTACACATTGGTCTTCGGCGGAAGTGTTGAAAAACCAAGTATTCAAGTCACTAAAGACAGCCTAAAGTTAACAGCCAAAATTGAGCGAGATGGAGCTTGGATGAAACTACAACTCCACGATCAAGATCAAGGAGGATGGTTGCGATTCAGCGGAAATGCATCCATCGTGAACGATCAAATTGCCCTGAGTACCGATCTTGACAACACGCCTATTGCCTTGATGCGCACCTCAACTTTTGAAGAAAAAGAAAAAAAGGAAAAGAAAAAGGAAATCAGAACGATTGTACCCGTTACTTATCCTAATGTGGGATATGGATATACCCAAAGACCAACCGCAGAAACAGTACTCTTTAAAAATGCCACTGTTTGGACTTCTGAATCGGCGGGTGTTTTAACCGAAACAGATGTATTGGTGAAAAATGGCAAGATTGCTCAAATTGGGAAAAATATCCCTGCACAAGGAAAAGTAATCGATGCAACTGGAAAGCACCTGACGGCTGGTATTATTGATGAGCACAGCCACATTGCGCTTAAATCAGTGAATGAAGGGGGACAAAACAGTTCGGCTGAAGTCCGCATGAGCGATGTTGTCGATAGCAAACACATGGGTATTTACCGAGATCTAGCCGGTGGAGTTACATCTGCTCAGCTATTACACGGCTCTGCTAACCCGATTGGAGGCCAATCCGCCATTATTAAAATGAAATGGGGAGCGCCTGCTGAGGAAATGATTTACAGCAATAGTCCTAAGTACATCAAATTTGCCTTGGGAGAAAACGTAAAACAATCAAACTGGGATAGCGGTGGAAACAGATTCCCTCAATCAAGAATGGGTGTTGAGCAAGTCTTTGTCAACTATTTCCAAAGAGCGAAAGAGTACGATGAAATCAAAAAAGCAGGAAAACCCTACCGATACGATGAAGAAATGGAGGTATTGGGTGAAATTCTTCGAGGTGAGCGATACATCAGCTGCCACTCTTATGTTCAAAGTGAAATCAACATGATGATGAAAGTAGCCGAGCGATTTGGGTTTAGAGTTCAAACGTTTACACACATTCTTGAAGGCTATAAAGTTGCAGACAAAATGGCAGAACACGGGGTTGGCGGATCAACCTTTGGGGATTGGTGGGCCTATAAAATGGAAGTTAAAGACGCTATCCCATACAACGCGGCTATCATGCAGCGCGCTGGTGTCACGGTAGCGATTAATTCGGATGATGCTGAAATGTCTCGACGTCTAAATCAGGAAGCGGCTAAAACAGTTAAATACGGAGGAATGAGTGAAGAAGAAGCCTGGAAAATGGTCACCATCAATCCAGCCAAATTACTTCATTTAGATCAAAGAGTCGGAAGCATCAAGGTAGGAAAAGATGCTGACCTAGTGCTTTGGAATGCACATCCGTTGGCTGTTTATGCCCTGGCCGAAAAAACGATGATTGAAGGCGCTATTTATTTCGATAGGGAAATGGATAAAAAATTGCGTCAACAGGTGACTGATCAACGAGAGATGTTGATCCAACAAATGTTGGATGAAAAAAATCAAGGAAGGCCTACACAGCTGAAGTCCTCTATCAAAACAGAAGAATTCCATTGCGATACCCTATAACATGAAAAAGATAAATCAAATAGCCCTGATCTGGGCACTGACTGCAATGTCTTGGAGCCTAATGGCGCAACAGACACCTGCACCAAAACAAAACGAAGCTATTTCCATTGTAGGCGCTACCGCACACTTGGGCAATGGCCAGGTGGTTCAACAAGCTACCTTGGTTTTTGAACACGGTCAAATAATTGCCCTTGGCGGCCCAGAAACACCCACAAAAGGGCAAATTATCCGTGCTTCTGGCAAGCATATCTACCCCGGATTCATCACCATGGGGACCTCTCTTGGATTGATTGAGGTTGATGCGGTAAAAGCGACAGATGATCAAAGCGATATTGGCGATATGATACCCCATGTGCGCAGTATCATTGCCTATGACGCTGAATCAAAAGTAGTGGAGAGTATGCGGCCCAATGGAGTACTCATGTCTCAAGTTTCCCCTAAAGGAGGCATGATCGCAGGCAGTTCCTCTGTGGTTCAATTGGACGCGTGGAACTGGGAGGATGCAGCTGTTAAAACTGATGAAGGTATCCACATCAGCTGGCCTAACCCGATTGCCCAAGGCAGATGGTGGATGGGTGAAGATCCAGGTATGAAACCCAACAAAAACTACCCCCAACAAGTCGATCGCTTAATTCAATTTATCCAAGAGGCAAAAGCCTATCACCAGGGAGGATCAAGCTCGCGCCATGAACCCTATGAAGCCCTGAAGGATTTATTGTCCGGGGTTGATGTGGCTTATGTTGAAGCGGACAGTGAACGTCAAATTATCGATGCTGTCAGCCGACTTAAATCAGTAGGCGTTCAAAAAATTGCCCTCATGGGTGGCAGAGAAGCCTACAAGGTAATCCCCATGCTCTTAGAAAATCAAGTTTCCGTGATTACCCAGGCAACTCACCAATTGCCCTTTGATGCAGATGCTGACTACGACATGCCCTTCAAGCTTCCAAAAATTTTGGCTGACGGCGGATTAGTCGTGGCGATGCACAATATGAATGAAGCCAATCACCAAAACAGAAATCTTCCATTCTACGCTGGACAGCTAGTCGGTCAAGGGATGGATCCAGAGGAAGCTTTGCGATTGATCACTCAAAATCCAGCAAAAATCATGGGTATTGACGACCAGTATGGCACATTGGAGGTAGGTAAAAGCGCCACTTTATTTATCTCCCAAGGAGATGCCTTGGACATGCGTACAAATCAAATAGAACACGCATTTATCGATGGCAGACACATCTCGTTGGATACGCACCAAACCAAACTTTATCAGCGCTATTCTGGCAAATACCAGCAATAAAACAAGTCGCTAATACATCAAAGCACCCCAAAGTGGGTGCTTTTTTTAATGGATTACATGGAACATTACGACATTACCAGTACGTCAAACTCAAGAATCAAGGAGGTTATTGCGCTGCAAGAAAAATCCAAACTTCGGAGCAAACAAGGTTTGGCGGTTATTGAAGGAAAAAGAGAGGTGTCATTGGCCTGCATGGGTCATATGGAGCTTACCTCTATTTTCTATCAGCCTGAATTGATCTCAAAGGATGAACTAACTCAGATTATCGGTGACCAAAAAGCAATGACTTACCAAGTGTCCCCCGAAGTATACCAAAAAATGGCACATCGATCAAGCACTGAGGGAGTGATCGCTTTGGGTAAACAAAAAAATCACCACATCACCCATATGCCCCCTTTGGGGAAGAATCCCTTGATTTTGGTAGCTGAAGGCATTGAAAAGCCAGGAAATATTGGCGCTATGCTGCGCACAGCGGATGCTGCCGGAATTGACGCCGTTTTACTACCTGATATGCCTACTGATCTATACAACCCAAACACCATAAGGGCTAGTTTGGGATGCGTGTTTACTCTGCCCATAGCCACGGGCTCCTCTCAGGAAATCATTGACTATTTACTCACCAATCATGTAGGGATCTACAGCGCCACCCTTCAAGCATCTATTCCGTATAGTCAATGGGTTGCCACTGGTCCTACAGCGATTGTGGTGGGATCAGAAGATCGAGGGGTCAGCGAACTCTTCAGAAAAAACAGCACACAAAATATCCTCATACCCATGCAAGGTGCTATTGACTCTATGAATGTATCCGTTGCCGCTGCCATACTCGTATTCGAGGCCAAACGTCAGAGAAATTTGGTATCTTTGAAGTAACCTCCTACCCTACTTATATGTCTTATGTCATCGACGAAATTGCAGAAAACAAAGCCATAGCTCGAGAATACAAAGAGCTACTCAGGATTAGTTATCAATCGCTTAATGACGAAGACAAAAAGCTGATACGCCTGGCTTTTGACACAGCCGTAGATGCCCACAATGGGCAGCGGCGAAAATCAGGTGAGGCCTATATCTTTCATCCCATAGCGGTGGCCAAAATAGTAGCCTCTGAAATTGGATTAGACGCTACTTCGATAGCTGCTGCTTTGATGCATGATGTGATCGAAGACACCAAATACACCAAGGATGATCTTGAGCGCATGTTTGGACCCACGGTAGCCAAAATCGTAGATGGTTTGACCAAAATCGCTCACTTAAGTCTCGATGCGGGCATCTCCCATCAAGCAGAAAATTTTCGCAAAATGTTACTCACACTCAATGACGATGTGCGGGTAATCATTATAAAAATTGCTGATCGATACCACAATATGCTCACCATGGACTCAATGCCTGAGCATAAACAGTTGAAAATCGCCTCAGAAACACTGTTTATCTATGCACCACTAGCCCATAGAATTGGCCTATACAACATCAAAACTGCCTTAGAAGATCTAAGTTTGAAATATACCGAACCGGATATTTACCAGGAAATTCTCAGTAAAATAAAAGAAAGCAAAGCGGAGCAAAACCAATATATTGAGGACTTCTCCAGCGTTTTAACCCAAGCACTGGACAAGGAAAAAATTAAATACCAAATCAAAGGAAGGCCTAAATCTATTTTTTCGATCCGCAAAAAAATGCAAAGTCAAGGAGTTCGCTACGAAGAAATCTACGACAAGTTTGCCATTCGAATTATTTACAAGGCCAAACCCGAACAAGAGAAATTTTTGGCTTGGAAGATTTACTCCGTTGTCACCGACCACTACACGCCTAACCCTGTTCGACTAAGAGATTGGATTTCTTCCCCTAAATCCACCGGATATGAGGCCCTACACATCACTGTGATGGGACCCAAAAACAGATGGGTGGAAGTGCAAATCCGCTCTGAACGCATGCATGAAATTGCAGAAAAAGGATACGCCGCCCACTTTAAATACAAACACGGAGATCAAAAGGAAAAGGGTATTGACTTATGGCTTAATCGATTACAAGAAGCGCTTGAAAATGCTCATAGCAATGCTATTGACTTTGTTGAAGAATTCAAATTAAACCTCTACGCCAAAGAAATTTTTGTGTTCACACCCAAGGGCGATTTGAAATCACTCCCCAAAAATGCTACACCTCTAGACTTTGCCTTTCATGTGCATACGGAAATAGGGATGAAAACTAGAGGCGCTAAAGTCAATGGCAAATTAGTCCCCCTAAACACCACCTTAAAAAGTGGCGATCAGGTTGAAATCATCACCTCAGAGACCATTAAACCAAATCCAAACTGGGTCAACTACGCTACGACCGCCCGTGCGATTTCTCGAATCAAATCTGCCCTCAAGGAAGAACGCAGAACCATAGCCGAACAAGGCAAAGAAATACTGCGCAGAAAGCTCAGAACGCAAAAAATCAAATTGGATGAATCGATGGTCAACAAACTGGTGGTTTATTTTAAATTAAAAACCAGTCTGGATTTATTTTATCAAGTTGGTGTTGGCGTGATAGACAACAATAAGCTCAAAGACTTTTCCTCTTCATACAACAATACCATTCTTCGATTTTTCAAAGAGAAAATACGCAGAAAACCCAGCGCGCCGGTGTTGGAAGATGAAGCGACTCAGGTATACGACACCCTGGTATTTGGCAAAGAAGGCGATCGACTTGAATACACCCTATCCCCTTGTTGTAACCCTATCCCAGGCGATGATGTGTTTGGATTCATCACCATCAAAGACGGAATCAAAGTACACAAGAAAAACTGTCCTAACTCAGTGGCACTTCAAGCGCAATACGCCTATAGAATTATTCAAGCACAATGGATCGACAGTGCCCAACAAGATTTCCCTGTGGATATCAAGTTAAGCGGCATAGATCATTTAGGACTAGTGAGCCAAATAACTCATGTGATTTCAAATACGATGAATGTCAACATGAAGAAAATTTCGTTTTCCACTGAGGGGGGGACCTTTGAGGGAAGTATCCGCGTGGTGGTAGATAACAACGACACATTGGCCAAATTATTGAAACATCTCAGTCAGGTGAAGGGTATTGACAAAGTGGTTAGAATTTAAATTTTAAGCGTACATTTGCCGGGTAAAAATGCAAGCGAAAACCTCCAATAACGAGCCTCAACAAGAAATTGTCAAAAAAGTCTTCACGTCTTTTTTAGAGGAAAATGGACACCGAAAAACACCGGAGAGATACGCCATACTGCAAGAAATTTACGAGAATGATGGGCATTTTGATGTAGAGTCGCTTTACCTCAAAATGAAAAATAAAAAGTACCGCGTTAGTCGAGCCACCTTGTACAACACCATTGAGATATTGTTGGAGTGCAAATTAGTGCGCCGCCACCTTTTTGGTAAAAATCAAGCTCAGTACGAGAAATCGTATTTTGACAGACAGCACGACCACGTCATATTAACCGATACAGGAGAAGTCATCGAATTTTGCGATCCAAGAATACAAACGATAAAAAAAACCATCGAAGAGGTTTTTAATATCAGTATTCAAAACCACTCACTGTATTTTTACGGAACCAAAAACAACGAATCCAATAACCACGAATAAATAAGCTTAATGGCTGTAGATCTACTGCTCGGGCTCCAATGGGGCGATGAAGGAAAAGGGAAAATTGTCGATGTACTCACACAAGGGTACGATGTAATTGCGCGTTTTCAAGGAGGACCAAATGCGGGACACACGTTAGAATTCGATGGAATTAAACACGTTCTTCACACCATACCTTCCGGTATATTTCACAAAAACGCACAAAACGTCGTGGGTAATGGTGTAGTGATTGACCCTGTTGTCTTTGAAAAAGAAATAGAAAAACTGGCGCCATTCCAGTTAGACTTAGCCAAAATACTGTTCATCTCCAGAAAAGCTCACTTAATTCTTCCCACACACAGACTGTTGGATGCGGCTTCGGAGGCAGCAAAAGGAAAAGCAAAAATCGGATCGACGCTAAAAGGGATTGGCCCAACCTACATGGATAAAACTGGAAGAAACGGTATGCGTGTGGGCGATTTGGAGTTTGACAACTGGAAAGAAAAGTACCGGGCATTGGCTGAAAAACATCAAGCCATGATTGGGTTTTACAATGTGGAGCTTGAATACGATCTAAAAGAGCTTGAAAACGAATTTTTTAAAGCCGTAGAGGCCCTCAAAAAATTGCCCTTTATCGATAGTGAGCAATTCATGCATGAGGCCCAAAAATCAGGTAAAAAAATATTGGCTGAGGGAGCACAAGGTTCCTTGTTGGATATTGATTTCGGGACCTATCCTTATGTGACCTCCTCTAATACAACGGCTGCTGGTGCATGTACTGGTTTGGGAGTATCTCCCAGATCGATCGGAAAAGTACTCGGTATATTTAAAGCGTACACCACACGAGTAGGCAGTGGTCCTTTCCCTACCGAATTGTTTGATGAAGATGGGGCTACCATGGGCCGTGTCGGAAGAGAATTTGGCGCTACAACTGGACGACCCAGAAGATGTGGATGGCTGGATTTAGTGGCCCTAAAATATGCCATTCAAGTGAATGGAGTGACGGAACTGATCATGATGAAAGCAGATGTTCTGAGTGGGTTTGACACCATTAAGGTGTGTCATGCATATCAATACAGAGGTAGTGAAATCACCCATTTCCCCTATACTCTTGAAGACGATGCGGTAACTCCAGTGTACACCAGCTTCCCAGGTTGGAACCAAGATCTTACCGGGATGACCAAAGAAGGTGATTTGCCCCAAGAATTGCTGGCCTATGTTCACTATCTTGAAAAAGAGTTGGAAGTACCCATCACGATGGTCTCAGTAGGTCCTGACCGAACCCAAACGATTGTCAGAGGATAGAACCTGATGAACAGATTGTTGCTACACCTTTTATGGATCTTTGGAGGATTCCAATTGCTTTGGGCACAATCATCGACCACCGAGAAACGCATTGAGGTCGTTTACGGGGCTAATTACGCTAAAAACGAAGCCTTATATCCAGGTGCCTCTTTGTTTCGCAAAGACAACCAACGATTGCATTTTAGACACCGAGGAGCTGACCTATGGTGTGACACGGCCATTTTATACCCACTTGAAAATATAATCAAAGCCTCCGGACAGGTGATGCTTGTACAAGGGGATAGCATCAGCATGCAAGCAGATCGTATTGACTATGACGGAGCTATCGAACTAGCTAAGGCAAGTGGATCTGTATTATTGAAAAACAACACCATGACTTTAGTGTCCGAGGAGGTGTTTATGGACCGAGCTATACAGCAGGCTTACTACACCCAAGGAGGGGAAATCCAAGACAGTCAAAATACACTGACCTCTAAAAAAGGAAGACTCTACATGGATCGCGATCAGTACGAGTTTGCTGAAAAAGTGCATATTCAGCATCCCGACTACCAAGTTGATGCCGAAAAAATGGACTATTGGACGACCACTAAAGAGGTGTATTTTCACGGTCCCTCCAGGATTCAAGGCAAAGACTACGATTTTTACTGCGAAAAAGGGTATTACAACAGCCTTATTGAACGAGGGCACGGGACAAAAAACACCAAAATATGGTATAACCAAAGAGAGGTTTTTGGCGATAGCATCTATTTCGATAAGGCAAAAAGTTTTGCTTCTGCCACCCAAAATATCACCGTACTCGACACCCTAAACAAAAACACGATTAAGGCGCACTACGCTGAGGTATACAAGGAGAAAGACTCGGTATTTGCCACTAAAAAGGCCGTTTTCATTTCACTGGTAGAAAAAGACTCTCTTTACGTTCACGGTGACCAATTAATGGTGACAGGGCCAGAAAACGAACGGATTATGCGCGCGTTTAAAGACGCGCGATTTTTTAAACATGGATTAAGTGGCCGCAGTGACTCCATTCACTACAGCCAAAAATCAGGCATCACCCAACTCATACGGCAACCCATAGTGTGGAACGGAAACACCCAACTAACCGGTGACAGTATCCACATTAAGGCTCACCCGGCGACCAATGACCTGGATTCGCTCAAAGTGATCGGGAATGCCTTTGTCGCCTCATTGGACTCTATTTCGAATACCGGGTACAATCAGGCCAAAGGCAAAAAACTAAACGGAAGATTCATCAACAACACCTTGGATCGCATACAATTACTGCAGAACACCGAAGTGATTTATTATGTATACGACGATGACCAAAACCTATTGGGCATTGACAAAACAGTATGCTCCGAGGTCTGGATGTATCTAAAAGACAATGAATTGGAGGATATTAAATTCATTACGTCACCTGACGGGACCGTTACACCGGAAAAAGAATTCTTAGAAGAAGATAAAAAACTGGAGGGATTTCAATGGTTTGGATCTCTTCAGATGACCAAACCGGAGGATATATTTGATAGTTCTGATCTACAATGGGACAAGCCAAAGACCAAAAAAGGATGAAGGAGGATTTTTTGAGGTATCAAGCCCAAACTACCCCCCACCCTCTGGGTATGGTTGTTTCCAAGGCCAAAGGAAGCTATATCTACGATGCTGAGGGTAAACCGCATTTGGATTTTGTGGCCGGTGTGTCTGCTTGTACCCTGGGACACTGTGCACCAGAGGTGGTCACGGCTATTGAACATCAGGTTCAACAGTATATGCACGTGATGGTTTATGGCGAATACGCCCAAGGTCCAGCAGTGGAATACTGTGCCCTTTTGGCCCAACATCTCCCAGAACCACTTGAAAGCACTTATTTAGTCAATTCCGGTACCGAAGCCATTGAAGCCTCCATAAAACTAGCGAGAAGAGTAACTGGACGAAAAAAAATAATTGGCGCCTACGAAGCCTATCACGGAAATACCCTGGGCAGCATGAGCCTTATGGGTATGCAAGAACAGAGAAAACCTTTTGAGCCTTTGTTGGCAGACGTCGATTTTATCCGGTTTAACGAATTTGATGACCTGAGTAAAATCGATGAACATACTGCAGGTGTCGTTGTAGAATCTATACAGGGGGGTGCTGGATTCATTGTCCCGCTGCCTGGATACCTCAAGGCACTACAAGAAAGATGCAATCAACTAGGGGCTCTCCTTATTTTGGATGAAATTCAACCTGGATTTGGCAGAACAGGCAGTCTGTTTGCCTTTCAACAGCATGATTGTGTACCTGATGTATTGGCCATCGGCAAAGGGATGGCTTCAGGATTACCCTGTGGAGCTATCGTGGCTTCAAAAAATCATATGGATTTGCTGAGTGATCGACCAAAGCTTGGACATATAACCACTTTCGGGGGAAATCCGGTGGTGGCTGCAGCGGCATTGGCTACGCTAAATGTATTGATCCAGAGCTCATTGATGGATGAGGTCAAATCAAAAGAACTGAGCTTCAGGCAAAAACTAAAACACCCTTTGATTCAGGAGATTAGAGGCGTTGGCTTAATGTTGGCTTTAATTATGCCGCAGCCAGAAATAGCTGACTACTTGGTGCTTGAGGCGGCAAAAAACCAACTCATTCTCTTTTGGTTGCTCATAGAAAAAAGAGCGGTAAGAATCACTCCACCCCTCACTATATCCGAGCAAGAAATCGCCTTGGGATGTCACATGATCTGTTCCATTCTAGACAGATATGACCCCTCCCATGTTAACTAATTTGTTGATAACATAGCCATTCAAACACCTTGCCCTGGGCGCTAATTGGGCTACATTTATAACAATAGGAATCCAAAAGCGTATTATGGCCATAGATCCTGAAGAACGTCCCGGAAAACCGATCGCACGGTTTGAATCAATGCTCAAGACAGACGATGTCTATTTTTTTGACGCCGAGGACTTTGAAGATATCATCCACCATTACCTGAATCAAGGTAAGGTGCGTCTAGCCAAAAAAGCGATTCAACTCAGCTTAGATCAACACCCCAATACCACCCCGCTAAAACTGTTGGAGGTGGAGGTTATGGTGTTTGAAAATCGACTAGAGGAAGCGGTCAAGCAACTCAACCAAATTGAAGAAGTAGATGGCACTAATGAAGAAGTCTACATTCAAAGAGCCAACATCTATTCCAAAAAAGACGAGCACCCAAAAGCGATTGAATACCTAAAAAAAGCCTTGGAAATTGCCCCGGACCAAATGGATATTTACGCCCTAATGGGCATGGAATATTTGTTTCTAGACGATTTTGAACAAGCTAAAAATTGCTTTATTCAATGCGTTGAAGATGATCCCGAGGACTACGCTTCGCTGTATAACGTGGTCTACTGCTATGAATTCCTC
>JBEAQS010000151.1:0-3643 GCA_041163765.1 Bacteroidota bacterium
TTTCATACGCCAGGTAAAGACAAACGGAGTTCGGTCTGCTATTTCCGCTTCGCTGGCATACCTCACCAGACCTTTTGGTTTCCCGATTTTTTCCATGACGGTGTCGCACTCATCTATACAAGCGGTGCAGTTGACACATTCCAGTTGTGTGCCATTCCTGATGTCGATCCCGGTAGGGCAGACATGCACACATTGATTGCAATCAATACAGTCACCGTGCCCCAAGGCAGTGCGGTCTTCGTCTTTCCTGTATTTTTTTCGACCATTTTCGCCTTCGCCCCGAACATGGTCATAGGCGACTACCACAGTCTTTCTGTCGAGCAGCACCCCTTGTAGACGCCCATAGGGGCAGGCGATGACACATACCTGTTCCCTGAACCAGGCAAATACCCAATAGAACACTCCTGTAAAAATCAACAAGGTAACCAAGGTGGTCATGTGGGCCTCGGGTCCTTCCAAGATATAACCTAAAAGCACGTCGCTGGAAATCAAATAAGCCAAAAACACATTGGAAATTAGAAATGAAATCACCGCGTAAACCAACCACTTCAGTCCTTTTTTTCTGATCTTTTCTGCGTTCCAGGGTTGTTTGTCCAACCGCATTTGCGCTCCTCGATCCCCTTCAATCCAGTAGTCAATTTTTCTGAAGACCATTTCCATAAATATGGTCTGTGGACAGATCCAGCCACAGAAAATACGACCGAAGGCCACTGTAAACAATGCTAATCCAACTACCCCAATAATCATGGTGATCACAAATAGGTGAAAGTCTTGGGGCCAAATCGGAAATCCAAAAATGCTGAAGCGCCGCTCCAACACATTAAACATCAATAAGGGATTTCCCTGTACCTTGATAAATGGTGCGCTGACTAAAAAAGCCAATAATACATAGCTCAGGTAGGATCGGTACGTGTAGAGCGTACCCTTGGGTTTCTTGGCATACACCCAAGCGCGTTTACCCGCTTCATTAATTGTGCTGATGGAATCCCTAAATTTTTCGTTCATCGGTATGTGATCTATGATTAAGGGGCGCCATGGCGCCCCTATACTTCGTTTATTCTTGCGGGGCTTCTTCGCTCCAAATTTCGCCTTCAGCAGGCTTGGGTTGGGCAGGGGTGGTGCCTCCTAAACTGATTACATAACTCGCTACTTGGGCCATTTCAACAGGTTTGAGCGATTGTTTCCACGCGATCATTCCTTTTCCGTCTCGGCCACCCTCTGATATCGTGCGGAATACATTTTTCACCCCACCTCCGAGGATCCAATGTTGGTCCGTCAAGTTTGGTCCGATACCGCCGCCGCCATCAGCCATATGACAGGCCACGCAATTGCTTTGAAAAATATTTTTTCCTGAGCTGAGGTCTGAGGCTTCGGTCAATAAGGTCACCGTGTTGATGTCCACTAAGTCCTTAGCTGTTTTTTTATAGGCTTCAATGGCAGCTTGAGCCACGGCTACTTCTTGCTGATATTCCTCATCTTGGGTGTAGTCCTTGAATACGTCAAATCGAACCAAGTACACCACGGCAAATAGGGCGGTAGCATAGAACAGATAAATCCACCAGGGGGGTAGGTTGTTGTCCAATTCCTTAATCCCATCGTAGTCGTGGTCCAGGATGATCGTCTCATCAGTAACTCCTGCTGCTTTTTTACCGATCAAGGCAATCCAAATCTTGTGCAACCAAGCGATGCGCACCGGCTTGTTTTTTTCTGCTAGATAACGTTCTCTAGCTTCTACAGTCAGGCCTTGGAACAACACATTCTCCACGGCATCCAAGATTAATTCGATGGCGATAAGCACCAACAAAATCATACCCAGAAAAAGCAGTGTGATGGGAAATGCGATAAATGCGGGTTGGTCACCGGAGTCGATACTGTACTCCATCAAACCTACTAATGTAAAAAATACGACGGGGATTCGGATCCACCAGGGAATAAAGCGTTTCATAGTTTGTTTTGGGTAAAAGGTTGGTTGTGGTCAGTATCTTCAAGCGGCATTTGTGCCATGTCACTGATATGTTGCTTGGAAGCAGTCATCACCCAGGCAAACAGCAACACAAAAAACACAAAGAACAACACCAAAGAGAACATGGGATAAGAAGCGATTCCTTCGATGTCTTGGAGGTAATTTTTCGCAAATTTCATCATGGCTGTTTGATTTTAATGTCTGTTCCCAGTCTTTGTAAGTAAGCGATCATGGCCACTACTTCGCGGTTCTTCATCGGCACAAATCGATTCCCTTGAGCTTCTGTAAAGGCCCTATCTTCCTCGTAGCTGCGCACAAAATCTGGATCCTGAGTGAGGTTGTGTTCGATTTGTGCCGCCTGGGCATCCATGGAACTAAATGCATTTTCAATCTCCTCAGCAGAATAGGGCACACCCAGAGTCACCATAGCTTCCATTTTTCGCTGAATATTGGATCGGTCGTGCTCGTTGTTGATCAACCAGCGATAAGAAGGCATAATGGAACCCGATGAGGTGGTTTGCGGGTCATAAAAATGGTTGAAGTGCCAACTGTCGGCGTATTTGCCACCTACCCGGAGCAGGTCTGGACCTGTCCTTTTAGAGCCCCAAAGGAAAGGGTGGTCATAGACAAACTCTCCTGCCTTAGCATAGGGTCCATAGCGTTCCACTTCACTTCTAAAGGGACGAACCATTTGGGAGTGACAACTCACGCACCCTTCCCGGATGTAGAGGTCTCTTCCCTCTAATTCCAAAGGTGTATAGGGCGTTACACTGGTAATGGTGGGGATATTTGATTTGACCAAAATCGTCGGAATAATTTGTACCATCCCTCCAATCAATATCGCTACAGTAGCGAGTATGGTCAATTGTACCGGTTTGCGCTCCAACCAGGTGTGGAATGTTTCACCACTGGTTCTTGAGGCGGATACACGTGTAAGCGCAGGCGCTTGTGCCATTTCATCCTCTACGGGAGTACCTTTGCGTATGGTTTGGGCCACATTGTACACCAAGATGAGCAGTCCAACCAAGTAGAGCGTACCTCCAATGGCGCGCATCCAGTACATGGGCATGATTTGAGTGACGGTCTCCAAGAAGTTCCCATACACCAAAGTGCCGTCTGGATTAAAGTCTTTCCACATCAAGGCTTGGGTAAATCCACTGACATACATCGGCAGTGTATAGAGAATAATACCCAAAGTGCCGATCCAGAAGTGGGCATTGGCCAATGTTTCTGAATGCAGTTTTGTTTTAAACAGGCGAGGTACCAACCAGTAGATCATCCCAAAGGTCAGGAATCCGTTCCAGGCGAGTGCACCTACGTGTACGTGAGCGATAATCCAGTCGCTGAAGTGGGCGATAGCGTTGATATTTTTCAAGGACAACATCGGTCCTTCAAACGTGGCCATACCATATCCTGTGATCGCTACCACCATAAATTTCAATACAGCAGACTCCCGAACTTTATCCCAAACACCCCTCAAAGTGAGCAAACCATTGATCATACCTCCCCAAGATGGAGCGATCAGCATGATGGAAAAAGCTACCCCTAAGTTTTGCGCCCAGGTAGGCAGCGCGGAATACAACAAGTGGTGAGGTCCAGCCCAGATATAGATAAAAATCAGTGACCAAAAGTGGACAATCGATAAACGGTACGAATAGACAGGGCGATCAGCAGCTTTGG
>JBEAQS010000152.1:0-12744 GCA_041163765.1 Bacteroidota bacterium
AAACCCAGGGATCATAAAAAATCAAGGGGCAAATCACCGCTGTTTTTTATCTATTTTTACACCCTGAAAAACAGAAAATGAAATCACTTGGGCTGATCTTAAGGCACCGCAGATATTTTGCCCCGGCCTGGGCATTTATGAGCTTGAATTTGGTCTACGGCACATGGGCCATTTACATACCTACCATCAAGGCACAACTTCAGATCGACAAATCATCGCTGGGTATCGCTATTTTTTTTATGGCCATGGGTTCCTTTTTAATTTTACCCATCGCTCCAAAAATCAATGACTATTTGGGTTGTGGCAAAGCAACAACCTGGGGGATTTTGGCATTAGGCTTATTGGGTATACTCCCTTTTATAGCCCCCACCTACCCCTTTTTACTGGGTGGGTTATTTTTATTAGGGGCTGCACAAGGTTTTTTAGACATCTCCATGAATGCCACAGTGGCAGAAATTGAACGCAGAGATCAAGTCACGTTGATGACCGCCATGCATGGTTTTTTTAGCCTTGGAGGAGTTTTGGCTGGTATGGGAACATTTGCCATGGCTTGGTTTGCTCATGCCTATGAGCATATGGCGCTGTTGTTGGTATTCATGATTTTGGTCAACCTGTTTTTCTTTGGGGCGTATCAGGATATTACCAGTGAAGTAAAAAAAGAAAGTGAGTTTTCCCTAAAACACCTAAAGCCCTTACTGCTTTTAGGGATCATCTCTTTTGTGGTCATGGGAAGCGAAGGGGCGATCGTTGATTGGAGTGGACTATACCTTCAGGAAATCGTACACTTGGAAAACCAATGGATAGGTGCTGGATTTTTAGGGTTTTCTATTGCCATGACCACAGGAAGATTTTTTGGAGATGGCATCAGCCAACGTATTGGATCTGAAAAGATACTGGCCTTGGGAGCTGCAGTAGCCACTCTGGGATATTTTGGTGTCCTACAAGACCAATTCATTTGGAGCATCGGTGGGTTTACCGCTATTGGACTTGGTCTATCCGTAGTGATTCCAGAACTGTTTCGCATGGCTGGTCGACAAAAAACAATCAGTCCGAGTAAAGCCATGGCCATCGTTGCTGGTTTTGGCTACAGTGGATTTTTAACTGGTCCCGTTATATTGGGTTTTATTGCGGAAGGATTTGGGCTGCGCACTAGTTACTACAGCTTATTGGGAGCGGTAATCGCTGTATTCTTTACCGCTGTTTTGCTGATCACTAAACCAAAAAAATAGACATGCACTTTCTACCTCCAGCTATCGAAGCCTATGCGCAATCACACAGTGAGGATGAGCCCGCATTGTTGGCTGAACTCAGAAGGGATACCCATTTAAAACACATTCAACCCCGAATGCTCTCGGGACATTTTCAGGGAAGAGTCCTCTCTGTGCTCTCAAAAATAATCAAACCCAAAACGGTGTTGGAAATTGGCACCTATACCGGTTATTCGGCCTTGTGTTTGGCCGAGGGATTGCCCGATGATGGTGTCCTGCACACCATAGAAGTCAATCCTGAACTGAGAAAAATCCAAGAAGAATACATAGCTCGAGCAGGTTATCAAAAACAAATTATACTCCATACGGCTGATGCCTTAGAGCTAATCCCTCAACTAGACATCGACATTGATCTGGTATTCATCGATGCGGAAAAGAAAAACTACCGAGCGTATTTTGAAGTTGTACTGCCAAAAATGAAATCCGGAGGAGTGTTGTTGATCGATAATGTTCTGTGGACAGGAAAGGTAGTGGAGCCGTTAGACCCCAAGGACAAAACAACGGAAGCCTTACTGTCGTTTAATCGATACATGAAGGAACATCCTCGTTTATCAACAGTGCTTATGCCCCTAAGGGATGGGTTAACGATGAGTCTGGTACGCTGATTAAAAATTACGCTTCATCGATCCAGGGACTTCTGTTATCGATTTTTTCACCTCGTCGATTTCCTTTTGAATATCTTTAGTGATTGAGGTATCTACGCCATTTTTTTCGGCTGTTTTGTAGATCTCTTTTTTGATGTCTTCAGTAGCATCCTTAAGCTGTCTCATACCCTTGCCTAAGTTTCTGGCAATCTCTGGAATCTTGTCAGCGCCGAAAACCAACACCACGACAAATAGGATAAAAAATATCTCGGCCCCGCCGATAAACCAAGGAATAAACATGAAGCAAATATAACAAGTTCCCCGTTGATGACTTAAAAAAAACGCTGCCTTTTTGGGGCAGCGTTTTTGGTTTTGTCCAAGTCGTATTAATTTTTAATTCCTTGTTTGAACTGGTCAAACTCAGACTTAGTCTCTTTTTTAGGCCAGCTGTTATTGGAGGTATCGATGTCTGCAGTTTCCAATAATGGATCGACAATAATGCCAACAATTTCTTTTTCAGATGACACCACGCGTTTTACCTCCAGATCATTCTTTCTCCAGATCTCTGCTGGATACTTAATGGTTTCTTTCGTGCCGTCAGCATAGCTGTACTCCACAATTAAAGGCATGGGAATTCCGCCTGGTTTCTCAAAAGATACCTCGTAGAAATACTTAGGATTTTTCAAGGCTGCGCGCTCTTCAGCAGTCAGGGCATCCATAACAAATTCATTCAACGTTTTCGCAGAGTCCATTGGAGAGGCTCCTTTTAGTGAAGGATCAAAATCTTCACTGGTTTCATCTACCAAATAAACCAATGGCGGAAGATCAGCTTCAGTCAGGTTATTTTCCTTCATATACGCTTTCATTTGTGCTGTTGGCTTATCCGTAACATAGTACTTTTTCACCCCTTTTACACCCATATCCACATAATCTGTAGAATAGAACCAGCCTCTCCAGAAATAATCTAAATCTACTGCAGAAGCATCTTCCATCGTTCTGAAGAAATCCTCAGGAGTTGGGTGTTTAAACATCCAACGCTGTGCGTAAGTTTTAAACGCTTTGTCAAACAACTCACGACCCATAACAGTCTCTCTCAATATATTTAAGGCAGTAGCCGGTTTAGCGTACGCATTGGCCCCTAATTGGTATACATTTTCAGGGTTAGACATAATGGGAGCTATCGTGCTTTGATCACCAGCCATATAGGACACAATTGCCGATGGTTTTCCACGACGTGAAGGATATTCTTTGTCAGATCCTAAGGCCTCTGGGTAAGCTTCCCCAAACTCTTGTTCCGCTAAATACTGCATAAACGTATCTAATCCTTCATCCATCCAACCCCACTGGCGCTCGTCAGAGTTGACGATCATCGGGAAGAAATTGTGCCCCACTTCGTGGATGATCACACTCATCATTCCGTATTTTACGCGATCCGAGTAAGTTCCGTCCTTTTCTGGTCGTCCGTAGTTCCAGCAAATCATCGGATACTCCATCCCTTGATTTTTAGCGTGAACAGAGATCGCTTTGTGGTAGGGATAGTCAAAAGTGTATTTTGAGTAGGACTTTAAGGTAGAGGCCACTACTTTGGTTGACCAATCTTCCCAAAGTGGATTCCCTTCTTTAGGGTACATGGAAACGGCCATTACGGTGCGGGCACCAAACTTAACAGCCATCATGTCTAGGATGAATTTTCTAGAGGTAGCAAAAGCAAAATCACGAACGTTTTGCGCGCGCAATTTCCACGTTTTGGTGTCTGTGGCAAATCCTTTTTCAGCCGCCTCAATTTCTTCTTGAGTCACGATGACTACAGGTGTATCAAAAGATTTTTGAGCTTGCTCAAATCGGCGCATCATCTCCTTGCTGTACACTTCTTTTCTGTTGACCAATTCACCGGTTCCATCAAGCACGTGGTCAGCGGGAACGGTAATGTCTACCTCATAGTTACCGAAAGGAAGGGCAAATTCTCCACTGCCCCAAAATTGATGGTTTTGCCATCCTTCTACATCGCTGTACACAGCCATTCTGGGGAAAAACTGGGCAATCACATAAGCGCGGTTACCATCCTCAGGGAAAAACTCATAGCCTGAACGCGCTCTGTTTACTGTATGGTCGGGAATGTTGTACCACCATTTTACTGAAAAACTATACGTTCCTTTTGAAGCCAAGGCTACCGGTAAGTCAACGCGCATCATGGTCTGATTAATGGTGTACGGCAGCGCCTTGCCAGTTACGTCCTTGACAAATTCAATATTGAAGCCTCCATCGAATGGTTCGCTCAAGTACGCTTCAGTAAATGAAGCCGCTTGTTGAGCCAACGGAACTCCAGAACCGTCTCTGAGCGGAGATTTTGAATCCTTGGCGCGAACATTTTGATCCAACTGAAGCCATAAAAACTCCAGAGCGTCCGGGCTGTTGTTCGTATAAGTAATGGTTTCTTCCCCATAGATACGCGCATTTTTGTCATCTAAGGTGATTTTCATTTTATAATCCGCCTGCTGTTGGTAATAGTCAGGGCCTGGAGCACCTGAGGCAGAACGATAGGTATTGGGTGTGGCAAACTCCTGATACATTTGTCGGAATTTGTTGGTGTTTTCATGTCCTGGTTGACGACTTGGTGTCGACGACTCTTGACCAGATGCCGTGGCAAATACCAGTGCACTGAGCGCTAGCAAGGTGTATTTGATTTGTTTCATTGTTGAGTTTGATTTATAAGAGGTGAATTTACTGATTTTTTATGTGTCCCACTGCTTATCGTTAAAATTCCTGGACTAATTCCGGGCGATCACGATCGAGCACCGTGCTGCTTTTCTTACCTTTTAGATATAGATGTACCACATTCTGCTGTTCTTCGAACAAATCCATCAACACTCGGTTTTGCACCGATAGCTGTTTTGCCTGTTCCCAGTTGTCTACAGGAAATTCCATAAACAAGACAAATACATCGTTTTGTTCCTTAAGACCGAGAAGTTTTAACGGTAGAATCTTTCCATCGCGTTTAAGCACAAAACGCTGAGCGAGGTATTTTTCCAAAAGCCCCTGTGCACTGGGATGCTGCTTAGGGGTTAACCAGTGAGCCGTGATTCCATAACGATCCTCCATGAGCTGTTCCAGATCATCGATAAAAATTCTAGAAGTCACTTGAATCGTTTTGTCTGCTGAACTGTACCTGATTTCAGAAACGCTCAGGTAAAACTTGTGAAAACTCGATAGAGCTAGGCAAAAAAACAACCCCAGAGAGAGGCGGATCAACCAGGAGGAATACTTCATTGTTCGGTATTAGGGTTTAGAAAAAGTGTGCTTTTACGGTCCCAGTAGGCCCAAAGGGCCAATTTATCTTTACTGCGTGCAATACGGATAAATTCAGGATCCTGTTCGCAGTAATACAGAAATTCCTCGATTCGACTTTGAGGAACTCCCCATTGTTGGGTGAATATAGAATCAGGGGCCCAGCCAGCCGTTTGCTGGGTAAGTGCGTACCTGCGGTCCCGTTCTAAACGTTGTTTCAGCATTTTTGTTCGGCCGTTAATCGCATTAAGTATCGGATTTAATGGGATAATGCCTCCTCCGGTTGTCGCCTCGAAAAGCAACCGCTCAGTCTGGGTTTTGGGCAATACGTATCGATTGGGCAAAGCAAGACTGTACTTGGAAACCTCTGGAGCCGTCTTAATTTTTGACGCATCTAGCTCCAATTGACCCGATAACCTAAATGGAAAAACCACGACTTCATCCAAGCGAATGATACTGTCATATATCTGGTTAAAATCTTGTGCATGAACAGACCAACTGCTGCAGAAGAACGTCAAGATCCATAAACCAATACATCTATTGGACATCCATCATGGCTTTAAACTGATTGCTCTGTGCTACCAAAAAATCAATCAACTCAAACTCGTTTTTCTTTAACAACAATGACTGCGTGGGCACATGTTGGTCACAATACACTAGGAACTCGGGAATTAATGTTCCTGGAAGCGCTAAATCCTGGGTAAAAAATGAGTCGTCATAAACCCTAACCAATAATTCGCTGAGTTTGAGCTGTGGTCCTTGAGGTTGGTCTTCGGTTTTTGGAGCCCCCCTGAGGAGTTTAAACAACGAGACGAAATTAAGCCCATTTTGAAGTCCACGAACCGACATGGGTTGGGCAATATTGTCTACAGAAGATCCGCGATCAATTTCGTAGTAATAGGACTTGAATTCCTCATTTTTGAGTTTTATAAAGGCTGTTTCATTCTCAGGCCCTACGACCACCTCTTCCAAGGCAGTTACTTTTTCTGTAACCTCCACGACCAATCTACCTCGATCTAATGTCTGTTGATCGATAATAATTCGAGCCAAATTGTACTGCAAGGCCATAAAAACCAATTCATCCCCAATACTCACGGGAAGCTCGAACTGACCTTGTTCATCCGTGATGGTGCTCGCATTTGATGTGGTGTTGATCACGTGTTCATTCGGAACATATTGACTCCTGTACAGTACTTGGCCCTTGATCGATTTTGGGCTTTGGGCATACACAGAGAAACTGATCATTACGCCTAACAGGAACAAGAAGTGCTTCATAAAAATGGTTTATGGCACTAAAATAATTCAAAATGCCGAGTATACTCTGCCAATTTGATTCGTTTCGGCGATTGGAGTGGCTAAAGTTTTGTTAATTTACACTTGATTATTTGAGCTATGGCCCACACTTTTAACTATCAATTACTCCTGGCCAGTACAAGCACCATGCCTGGTGAACGCTTTTTGGCCTACCTCAGCGAAGAACTTAAATCGCTTTTTGGTCAGACAAAAACCATCACTTTTATACCCTATGCCAGACCATCAGGCATGAGCTGGGATAGTTATACCCGACATGCCAGGCAGACGTTGGCTACTCTGGGGTATTCAGTTAAAGGGATTCATCAATGGGATAACCCGTTGGACGCGATCCGAGAATCTGAGGCATTTTTTACTGGGGGAGGAAATACATTTGCTTTAGTACACAGCTTACACGAGTTTGGCTTGATGGACGCATTGGCCAGGAGACTTGCTGAAGGTGTACCCTACTTGGGGTGTAGCGCAGGCACCAATATTGCAGGACTTACCATGCAAACCACCAATGATATGCCTGTTGTTTACCCGGCTAGTTTTAAAACCATGGGCATTCTTCCGTGTACTATAAATGCCCACTACACAGAAGCAATTATCCCCAACCACCAAGGAGAAACACGGATGGGACGCATCCAAGAATTTCAATCATTTAACCCCATTCCTGTGGTGGGTTTGCCGGAAGGCACTTGGTTAAGGGTGAAGGGCCACACCATTAATCTTGAAGGAAATGGCCAGGCAAAAATATTTACCCCAGACCAACCTCCACAATTCACCGATAAAATACCTTTTCATGCAGGACAATACCATGAAAATTCGGACCATTAGCGCCCTGGACACTTATGTAGTACGTCATCCAGTGCTCCGTCCTGGAAGACCTATAGAAACCTGTGCTATGGGCGGTGATGATCGAGAGGACACCATCCACCTTGGAGCATTTGATGTTGTGAACGATCAACTGGTTGGCGTAGCCACACTTTTGGTGGAAAATAGTCCCTATTTCCCAGGACAAAAAGGGGCGCAACTCAGGGGTATGGCAGTGCTTCCAAGTCATCACAGAAAAGGAATTGGCGCCGAGCTGGTCAAGGCCCTAGAGGATCTAGCACGCCATCGAAAGGATGAAATTCTATGGATGAACGCCCGAGTCAGTGCACAGCTATTTTACACAGCATTGGGCTATAAGGAGATAGGTCCTGTGTTTGACATTGACCCCATAGGCCCCCACTATGTGATGTACCGTTCCTTGTAAAGGAAATTTGTGTTTATTGCGGTAAAAATGAACCAGCTATCGAGAATGAGTGTATTTTTGTGCTGTATTTTGCACTGTTTATCGAATAAAATTCCCTGAAATGAACAAAAAAGTATTATTGATGATCCTCGACGGATGGGGTGTGTCGCCAAATCCCGCTGTTTCTGCCATAGATCAAGCCAATACCCCATTTATCGATGGATTATACCAAACCTACCAACACGCCACGCTGCGCACAGACGGTATGCATGTTGGATTACCTGAAGGACAGATGGGCAACTCTGAGGTAGGTCATATGAACTTAGGAGCCGGAAGAATTGTGTATCAAGATTTGGCCAAAGTTAATTTGGCAGTATCTCAGGGAACATTAGCTCAAGAAGAAGTGATTAAAAAGGCGTTTAACTACGCTAAGGTCCAAGACAAACCGGTTCACTTTTTAGGGTTGTTATCCGACGGAGGGGTACACGCACACATAGAGCACATCAAAGCGCTGGTTGATGCGGGAGAAGCCGCAGGGATTCGCGGGTATATTCACGGATTTACCGATGGACGGGACGTAGACCCCAAAAGTGGTGCAGGGTTTATCCAAGATTTATCCGAGCACTGTGCGGGAAAAAAAACACAATTGGCTACCCTAGTGGGTCGTTACTACGCGATGGATCGCGACAAACGCTGGGAACGCGTTAAAATTGCCTACGACGCGCTTGTCCACCACACAGGAACATTTACCGATGATTTTGTCGGTTCACTACAAGAAAGTTACCGACAAGGGGTGACGGATGAATTTATTCAACCCTTGATTTCAAATCAAGTACCCGAAGCAGATGCGCGCATCAAAGAGGGTGATGTGGTGTTCTTTTTTAATTTCAGAACAGACCGGGGAAGAGAGTTGACACAAGTGCTTAGTCAGGAGGATTTCCACGAACAGAACATGCATAAAATGCAGTTGTACTTTGTCACATTGACCAACTACGACGAATCGTTTGACAACGTTGAAGTGGTATTTAATAAAGATAATATCGAAAAAACATTAGGTGAAGTCATTGCTGACTTTGGCAAAACACAGATCAGAATAGCCGAAACAGAAAAATATCCGCACGTCACCTTCTTCTTTAACGGAGGTAGAGAAACGCCGTATGATGGGGAATCGCGCATCTTATGCCCCTCTCCTAAAGTAGCTACCTACGACCTACAGCCAGAGATGAGCGCCTTCGACATCAGAGATGCGATCGTTCCAGAGCTTCAGCATGGGACGGCTGATTTTGTGTGTTTAAACTTTGCCAATCCAGATATGGTGGGGCACACTGGAGACTTAGCCGCCGCCATTAAAGCTTGTGAGGTAGTGGATAGTTGCGCCCATTCGGTGATCGACGCTGCCTTGAGTCAAGACTACAGTGTATTGGTGATTGCCGACCATGGAAACTGTGATACGATGATCAATCCTGATGGAACCCCCAATACCGCCCACACCACTAATCCAGTTCCCTTCATTTTGGTGGAGCGCGAAAAACGCAGTGTCAAGAGCGGTGTGTTGGGCGATATTGCCCCCACTGTTTTGGACTTGATGGGAATTCCTCAACCAGAGCTCATGACGGGAAAATCACTATTGGCTTAAGACGCATATCGATGATTATACCAAAAAGCACTGAAGAAATAGAGTTGATGCGCGAAAGCGCCTTGATCGTGTCAAAAACATTGGGTATGTTGGCTGGTGAAGTAAAGCCTGGCGTGACTACCCTGGCCTTGGATGCACTAGCTGAAACCTTTATCCGCGACCATGGAGCTTTACCTGGTTTTAAAGGGCTCTATGACTTCCCTAACACCCTGTGTATGAGCCCCAATGCCCAAGTTGTTCACGGAATTCCCAACAACAAGCCCTTGGAAGAAGGAGATATCATCTCGATCGATTGCGGTGCCTTAAAAAATGGTTTTTACGGGGACCACGCCTATACCTTTGCCGTGGGAGAAATCGATCCTGCCACAGAAAAACTGTTGAAAATCACCAAAGAATCGCTCTACGTAGGTATAGAGGCTTTTCGCAAAGGAAACCGGACAGGTGATGTCGGCTACGCCATCCAACAATACACCGAAGCCCATGGGTACGGTGTGGTGCGGGAACTGGTAGGTCACGGACTAGGCAGAAAAATGCATGAAGATCCAGAAATGCCTAATTACGGTCGTAGAGGTCAAGGAAAGCAATTTATCGAAGGGATGGTGGTCGCCATTGAACCAATGATCAACCAAGGCACACACCGAATCAAGCAACTCAAAGATGGCTGGACCATTTTAACGGCTGATGGATTGCCCTCAGCACATTTTGAACACAATGTAGCTTTGGTGAATGGCCAGCCTCAATTGTTGAGTACCTTCAAGTACATCTATGAAGCATTGGGTATTTCGAGCGACGAAGAGAAACCATTTATTTCCGCTTAAATGAAAACCATTTTGCGTTGGGCCTTGCGTTTGATTCCCAGACCATGGCTGATTCAATTCAGCTATGCCGCGGCACCTATACTGGGCTGGTGGTATCGGGGAAATCGCTACATCGACCCTATTGACCAGCGGGGTTATCGAAGTTTTCTGTCCTACGGCTATGGAACAATGCGCGATCAGGTACTGGCACCCGGTACTCTTTCCTTGGAGCGTCATCGACTTTTATGGTTGTTTTTGCAACAAAAAACGGATTTCTTCACCCGCCCTAGAACCCTGATGCACGTGGCTCCAGAACAGGCGTTCTACCGCCGTTTTAAGGCCATGGAGCACCTTTCCGTGACTTCTGTAGATCTGTACTCACCACTGGCAGATGTCAAGGCAGACCTATGTGCCTTGCCGTTTGCGGACCATACATTTGATGTGATCTTTTGCAATCATGTACTGGAACACATTGCTGATGACCAAAAAGCTCTGTCTGAAATGTACCGTGTGCTGAAGCCCGGAGGTTGGGGAATTTTTCAAGTGCCCCAAGATTTGTCCCGGGAGGTGACCTATGCCGATGACTCAATCACGGATCCCAAACAGCGAGCCAGCATATTTGGCCAATACGACCACGTGCGTATCTACGGCAAAGATTACGGAGATCGATTGGCCCAAGCGGGATTTGAGGTGGAAATGGTCGATTTTACCGCAACGCTTTCCCCCAGTGATATTGACCGCTACCGATTGGCGGCTGGTGAATTAATTCCCTGGGTGCACAAGCCACAAAGCGCTAGCTAACGCTTGCCAAAGCCCGGCGTTTCCCAAGTCAGTAAACTTCCATCAGGAGCAGCATAAACGGCAAATACCTCCAAACATGCATCAACTCCACCCGTGCACTGTTGCCGGGTCACCCATGCTTGAGTGCGCTCTAGACCCATAGCCATGAAGGCGGTAGCATAGGCATCCGCTGTGGCACAATCAGGAGCGATCACACTAACGGCAAGTGTAGATGACGGCTGTGCTTTTCCCGTAATTGGATTAATCGTGTGAACAAACTTCTGACCAGTCACTGAATCCAACACAAACTTGCGGTAGTTGCCCGAAGAAGCCATAGCGCCTTTTTTTAGGGTGATGGTCCTAATGGGCTGTGAACGATCTTGGGCTAGTGGGTCGTCAATACCTATACGCCACGGGCTGTTCTTTAGGGTGTTTTGTCCTTTGACCAACACTTCCCCACCGACCTCAATCAAATAGTTGTTAAAGCCTATGCGATCGAGCATCACACCCATACGATCAATAGCATACCCTTTAGCCACAGCATTAAAATCCAAATACATGCCTTTTTTTCCAAATACAATACTGTTTTGATCATTCAACATCACTTGATCATATCCGACCAATGGGCGAAGGGAATCCAAAATTGCTGAACGATCACCTGCTATAGACTCTGGCCCAAATCCCCAAGCATTGACCAGAGGCCCAACGGTAGGGTCAAAAAATCCATCTGTATCCGCATAAACGCGTTTAGAAAGCTGAAACACCTCGGCAAACATGGTATCGACAACAACCCCAGATTGGCCATCGTTAATTTTAGAAATATCTGAGGAAGGATCATAGGTGGACAAAGAACGATTGACCACATGGATCAATGAATCCAAGGCTGACGTGATTTGAGGTGTATCTTCAGCCAAGACCACAATGTTATACGTGGTTCCGAAGGCTTCACCGGAAAAAGTAAAGCGCTGGGTTTTCGGTTGACAAGCAACCAACAAATAGGCACAGAAAATACTAATCAGCTGTTTCATAAGGAATCAATCCGGTATAAACCACGGTATAAGGTTCGTTCAGGTATAAAGGCAAGGTAGGATCCTGGGTGTTTTGCAAACCTACGCCGGCAAAAAAAGTTTGGGCATTAAACGTTTGGGCATGGGCATACATTTTATCCATCACAGACAGAGGAAGTTCAGGGTGATCCGGATAAGTAAACGCTTGAACCACGACAAATATGCGTTTTCTGTCTTTTTCGCAGACAAACTGAGGGTGTTTTTTCAGAGTGCTGTTGACCGCAATAAATTCATAGCCGAGTTCTTTGAGAGATTCCCCCACCAAATTCATCGCCAAATTATGGCGTTCTTGTTCGTCCAGTGCTTTCATAGTGTATAAAAAAACCGACAGTAAACTGCCGGTTTTTTTTTAATTAACCTCCGAAATCATCGAAGCGTATGTGCTCATCGGGGATACCGAAGTCTTCACCCATTTTCTGAACAGCTTTGTTCATCATAGGGGGGCCACAGAAATACAATTCGATATCTTCTGGGTTCTCGTGTTTCGACAAATACTGATCAATCACGACATTGTGGATAAATCCAACGAATCCATCACCAGGCGCATCCAGGTTTTCCTTGACTTTCCAATTGTCTTCTTCCATAGGTTCAGATAGAGCCAAATAGAACTTGAAATTAGGGAAGTCGCGTTCCAGCGCACGGAAGTGATCTAAGTAGAATAATTCTCTTTTCGAACGACCACCGTACCAATAAGTTACTTTTCTGTTGGTCTTTAAGGTCTTGAACAAATGGTACAAATGCGACCTCATCGGAGCCATTCCTGCGCCACCACCAACATACAACATTTCTGAATCAGA
>JBEAQS010000153.1:0-5878 GCA_041163765.1 Bacteroidota bacterium
CGCACAGAATTGCTGCTCTCTTTGATTTACATCGACGAAATCATCACCTACACCTACGAACACGAATTATACGACACCATAAAAAATGGCGGGTTTGACGTTCGCTTTTTAGGTGACGACTACAAAGACAGAGGATATACCGGTGATGACTTGGGGATCCGCGTGCACTATCTAGACCGCAGCCACGGCTGGAGCACGACTAAGTACAAAAAGATGATTGCCGCTTCTTTTGAAGGAAAAAATATCTAAGGGCTAAAACCCTGAAATTTCTCCATCCATCCAAGCGCTTCGCTGGACGAGAAAACCCTTCAACTGCTGGATTTGATTGGCGTAGTTAACCGGTATGCCGCTCCACTTGGCATAGTTACGAGATACAGCCCCGTTGCTTTGGAGGTAATCGGCATATTCATCCACTTTGGCCGTCAATGCCGAGGTGGCCCAAATGCCTTGGCGCAACTGATTCCATCTAGATTTCACCCGAGCCCTAAAATACGGATCTGATTTGAGCTTGGGCCACCAAAAATGCACCGTCCACAAATCATTCGGAACATATTGGTTATAATCGGCCACCCAAGCGTCTTGGGGAAGTCGACCACCGGTTTCAAAGGCGATATTCATGTCCCAAACCGGCCCCATTTTCAGTTTGCCATCACGCTCTTTGTGGAGATAGGTACTGAGTCGGTATCCGTCTATGTTTCTGCTGAGCTCCGTAATTAAAAAAAAGTCGACGAAGCTATCGACATCGATTAAGGAGGTATAGGTTGGATCAGCGCCAGTTCCTGGATTTAGGATAGCATCATCCACCTGATCGATATAGGTCTTGATGTAATTTTTTTGAGTAGGATTTATCTCGTCTGAAGCGGGATACTCGTAGAGAAAATAGGTTTCGGCAGGTTGCTTGCCCCCATAAGCTGCGTAAGGCAACAAGGCCCCGGTATTACTGTAGTTGGATCGGAAGCTGTTGTCTGCTCTGTACAGTGCGTCATCCCCCCAGTTGCTTTCGTAATAGGATAAGGGCATATCTTGTGGCGAATCCCCTCCAGCTGTTTTATCAATTTTCAGGATATAACCGCCAGTGATTACACTGGGATCTGTATCCGATGGAGTAAGCTTGGCGACGTCGATTCGATTCTTATCTCGCTTCAACTTTTCCATAAGCATGTAGAGCCCAACGTAGTTGTTGTTTATCTCAAGCTCCACAAATGTGGATCTGGCAGCATATCGCCCCATATCTCGGTATAAGTTATAGCCCAAATGGTGGTGAATCAACGAAGGATCATATATACTGTTACTGGAGGCTTGGAATACATGCCCTACCAGGGCAAAATCTTCCTCTTCAGGATAACCCAACAAGGAGATAGCGGCATCATTTCCAGCGATATCCCAAGTTTCTATCCCATAAGACTTCTTGTCAGAAACTCGAAAAGAGGTGGAACCTCGGTATTCGATACCAATCGGCTGAGTCAAGGTATACTTTCGGTTTTCGATCACCTTCAGTGTAGCGGCAATTTTAGGCTCATTGCGTATGGCTTCCTCCGTGGTGATTTGAAGATAGGGAATCTCACTATCCTGGGGATCTACTGCATAGACGACTTCGGCATGATCATCGATATCTTCGGTGACACAGGACACAAAAAAAAGGCCCAGGGCCCATAGGAGAAAGTAATGATGTAAACGCATAACACTAAGATACAAAAAAGGCTCCATAGGAGCCTTTCAAAAAATAAAAAGTATAGCTGTACTTAGTCAAATTGGTAGCGGATGACCAATTCGTGGGTATTGGCTCTAAGCGCAGTAGCTGTGGTGCGCTGTGCTACTTCATAGCCATAACCAAAACTAAATTGATTTAGGTTGTGAAACATCACCAATCCAGAAATATAGTCATTGTTAGAAACTCCTAGACCTGCAGAGATCTTGTCCATATAAGTCACTTGAGCAATAGCGGTCAACTGATTAGGAGCTGCACCAACAACGCGGTACAAAACACTTGGATTGAAATCTAAGTAGGCATTAATCGGAAGTTCATAACCTGCAGTAAAATAGAAATGAGGTTTGTCGGTAGCTGTAGTAGCCACACCATTAACCTCCTTAAAACGCTCGGTATTCAAGAAGTTAGGCACGGAAGCTCCTACATAGAAGTTCTCCCCTTTTAACAAAGCTCCCACACCAACCAATGGATTCATATAGTTGTCCAAACCATCAAGTGCTGGGTTTTGTTCGTTGGTAATTCTGTTCAGCTTAGCTAAGTCAATATTGTTGTACAGCAAACCAGCCTTAACACCCAAAAACAGATTTGTTTTCTCATCTACTTTAAGTTTGTAGCTGTAATCGGCAGCAATCACTCCCTGGTTTTCCACATAAACTCGATCCGTAGAATACGTAAATCCCCAAGCGGCGTTGTTTTTTTCTGAAGTGTTGTACACCAATGTAGCTGCACGAGGTGCGTCCTCAATACCCTGCCAGGCAGAGCGGTAGTTTAAACCGACAAAACGCCCTTGAGTACCCGCGTAAGCTGGGTTAATCGTACTCATGTTTTGTTGGTAGAACAAAAAGTTAGGTTGTTGCTGGGCGGAAGCCACACCAGTAAAAGCTAAAACTGCAATAGCAAGTAGGATTTTTTTCATAATGGGATTTGATTCATTATCAACGGCCAAATATAGGTATACCCGCGGGTGATGCCCATCCACGTCGATGAAAAGTTAGTGCAGATTTTAAAAAAAAGCACCAAAACCGAATGGTTCAACCTAAATAAAGACTAGTTGTCCGTATTCTTTGTAACGATAAACTCACTGCGTCTGTTCTTGATCTGAGTGTCCTTATCGCAAGAAACACAGTCCAAAACAGGCATGGATTTGCCGTACCCTTTATAGATCATTCGTTCTTTTGGAACGCCTAAACCAACTAAGTATTCGTAGGTAGCTTTAGCTCTTCGATCAGACAGCTTTTGATTGTATTTCTTACCTCCATATAAGTCTGTGTGTGAACGGACCTCAATACTGATCTGTGGGTAGGTGATCATCACTTCAGCAATCAAAGCCAAATCCGCTTCAGATTGCTTCCTGATTTTAGATTCGTCAAAGTCAAAATAGATTTGATCGATCTCGAAGAAAGCACCTAGGTCATCCCCAACGTTAAGCCCTGAAATAAATGGCTTGAGGTAGACATCTCCCAGATCAATAGTAGTCCATCCTGAGGCTTGTGGCAGAGGCAATTCCAATGATTTATACATCGGATGCGTAAATAATAAGGTATTGGCCTGAGTTAATTTTAGCGCACTTGTGCCAAACAAACCTAAATGATCTGACAGCATGCCAGGACCAGCAGGAAGTGAAGCGGCGATTTGCACCCCGTCAATAGGGCCTTTTTCGCTCATTACACGCCCTTTGATTCGTTGAACAGGCACAAACGACAGGGGACCGTGGGTAAACGTATAGATGTCGTCGCTTCCAGCCCTTTTACTGGTAACATATCCTTGATTTGAGGCGCTGTATATCAGTCCGAAATCATCGGAACTCGAATTAATGGTTGTACCCAAATGAAGCACCTGAGGTTGGTTTTGATGTATATCTACGGCAAATAAATCCAGCCCGCCCATTCCAGGTCTTCCGTCCGAAGCGAAAAAGAGCACTCCGTCAGCATTAAACTGCGGGAAAGACTCTCGGCCTAACGTATTGATTTCGGGTCCTAAATTTACCGGATCCCCAAAAGTACCATCCGCACCTACAGCAACGTAGTAAAGATCTGATTGACCATAACCTCCGGGTCTGTCGGAAGAAAAATAGATGCGTTTTCCGTCGGGAGAATATACGGGGTGTGCCGTATTAAAATCATCGCTGCTGAATGAGGTCATGGCTCCTTTTACCCACCCGGTTCCCTGTTTGTCGAATTGGTAAATTTTAAGCGTCTTGGTACCGTCATCCCGAAGCGAAGCCTTTTTGGTGATTTCATTTAACGTCACGTAAAGCTTTTGGCCATCCTTGCTGAGCAAAGCACCTCCCTCATGTAAATCAATCCCTTGTTTAGGCAAGGCGGCCTTTAAGGTTTCTGCTGACCACTGATACAGTGTTTGATAGGGAGCGGCTGTCCACAAATCGGTGCGTTTTGCCCCGTTTCGGTTGCTAGAAACCCATAATCCAGAGGTATCGAAACTACTGGCATATTCGCTATCCGACGTATTTAACCCTTTGACCGGTTCAAGTACCCACTGCGGATCGTAGTAATCTGAAATGACTACTTGTTGACCTTGATCCAAAGACATGGAAGTCGTGTATTGCTGCATCAATGAATCTGCTAGGCCTTTTTGGCCATTGGCCAGATAACACTGAGCTGTACGGAACAAAGTCAATGGCGTCACGGCTGATTTTTCGACCAATTCTTGGTAATGAGGTAATGCCTTTTGATAATCACCGCTGACATAATAAGCATCGGCTAATCTTTGTCTCACCCCAAGGTCTTCACTGCCTTTACTGATAAGTTGTTCGTAAATTTTCACAGCATTGACGTACGCCTTTTGTGCGTATAACTGATCCGCTTTAACTGGAGACTGGCCCCTGGATATAGTTGTTGCAAGCAACAAGGAAACACAAGTAATATAGTTGAGCATCTTCATGACTAGAAAAATCTGGGGGATTGTACGATTCTGTTTTTAGCAGAGCCAAATTCATATCGCAAGAAAATTTCATGCGAACCTTGGTTGTAATTTCTGAGTGGAGAACGGTCAAAGTCATAGCTGTACCCCATCAACCATTGAGGATGAACTTGGAAAGCAGCCATTCCGGCCAATGCCGCGTCAATACGGTAAGTCAACCCCAATTGAACCTTCTGATCTACCATAAAGCTCGATGAAAGATCAAACTGTGCGGGTAACTGATATAACGTACGCACAAAAATACTGGGCTTCCATTGAAGTCTGGGAGAAACATCGAAAACGTATCCAGCACTGGCGTTGAAGTGGGCTTTGTCAACTGCTTGACTGCCTGAGGCCGTGTCGTAATGCGACTGCTCTAATAAATGTGGAATAGAAATGCCCACATAACTTCGATCGGTGTAGTAAAAAAGACCCATCCCGAAGTTCGGTGTCCAGTTTCGGTCGATATTTTGAACCAATGCACCGTCTTGTTGGTACGGATTTAACGCGCTAAAGTCAACAGCGTACTGATTGATACTACCTTTAAGACCCAGCGATAATTGACCCTGGTCACTTACCTTTAAGTGGTAAGCGTAGTCCACGCTCACTTCCGTTTCTTTGATGTTACCCAGTTGATCGTTTTGCACTCCTAAACCCCAACCGGACTTACTGGCCGCATTGTACGTTTGCACATTGAAGTAGGAAGTTTCTGGAGCGCCAGCAATTCCTTGCCATTGTTGGCGGTGTTGCAAAAACAACGAGGTAACTCCTCTGGAGCCTGTGTAGGCCGGGTTAAAATTAGCTGGATTAAACATGTAGTTGGTAAACAAGGCATCCTGTTGGGCAAAACCAAACTGCACAAATCCCGCAATAAGAAGGTATTTAATGTATTTCATATCTATCTAGTTAAGTATAGGTAACCTTGTTTTTGTTGGTTTACACCTGCTTGGTCGCGGTACTGCAACACGTAGAAATAAACACCGGCTGGAAGCTCTTGGTAATTTTTCTGGTGTCTCCCCTGGAAGAAGTTTCCTTTGCTTCCATAATTGCGGGTTTGGTAAACCTGGTCACCCCATCTATTAGTAATGGTTAATTCATTGTCTGGATACAGGCCAATATTTCTGATTACTAACACGTCGTTGATTCCATCCCCATTGGCCGTAACTGCGTTGTACACCTCAATCTCATCATCGATTTTGGCCGCATTAGGCTCTAAATAATCTGGGATTAAATCACCATCGGCATCAACAG
>JBEAQS010000154.1:0-9405 GCA_041163765.1 Bacteroidota bacterium
GACGCCTTGGTACTGTACGGTATGGGTTTTAAAATACTCGACCATCGCTGCTTTCTCCTGTTGGTCAGCACCTAGTTGGTTGAGGATATTCAACAGGTGCATTTTCATGTGTCCTTTTTGAATTCCGGTAGTGACTAGCGATTGAACGGCGGCCCAGTTTTGCGCCAATCCAGCCGCAGCGACAATACCCATCAGTTTTTGTGCTGAGGGTGTGCCCAGCATTTCCAAGGACCATTTGACCAGTGGGTGCAACTGCGTCAACCCGCCTACGGTACCTAAGGAAAGGGGTACTTCTATCCAGAATTTAAAAACCCCGTCTTCTATGCTGCACTGGGTCAGGGACGTGTATCGACCGTCTTTGGCTGCGTAGGCGTGTACACCGGCTTCAATAGCTCTAAAATCATTGCCCGTAGCCAGTACTACCGCGTCAATCCCATTCATGATGCCCTTGTTGTGCGTCACGGCTCGATAGGGTTCCACCCGAGCTATGTCCACGGCTTGTTTTATTTTTTCGGCAAATGCCTCCGCACTCATTCCCTCCACACCACCTAGATCTTCGACGGGACAGCATACCTCAGAGCGCACCGTGCAATCAGGGACGTAGTTAGACAGAATACTCATCACCACGGTGAGTGAAGGATCCTCCGCTTTTAAGGTTTGAGCGAGCTGCTCCAAGCAGGAATTGATAAAGTTGGCCCCCATAGCATCAGCCGTGCCAAAGCGCACAAATAGCTGGTAATAGTCAGGCAAATCCTGTGTTTTATTCACCAACTCTATGGACCGAATGCCGCCTCCTCGTTTCTCCATATTGGCCACTAAAGGGGCGACGCTTTGAAGCAATAGCGGCTGGATTCGATCAAAAAATTGTTGGGTTTTTTCCGGGCCTCCAGAGCGCGTAAAGTGCACTTGGCCGATCTTGTCGGTGCCTATGATGCGGGTGTGAAACCCACCTCGGGATGCCCAGTATTTGGCTGATTTACTCGCGGCGGCCACTACCGAGCTCTCCTCAATCACCATCGGTAGTGTGTAGGATACCCCGTCGATTAGAAAGTTGGGCGCTACACCAAAAGGCAGGTAAAAGTTGGTTAGGGTATTTTCAATAAACTCATCGTGTAGCTGTTGTGTCTGAGGATCTGTGTGCCAGTAGGCCTCCAATAAGGAGGTTACCGCCTGGGGATCGGACGCGTAGGTGTCGACCACCCACTTTATTTTTTCTGATTTAGTCCATTTCGAAAATCCGTCTACCGATGAGGCCATGTGCTTATTTTGTTCCAAAGATAAGCCAATGTCCATTTTTATGTTATTTTTAGGAACCTAAAAAAATTGAGATGAATCACATCAATACCCTACGGGGTTGGGCATTGGGCGCATTGGCCTGTATGTTTATCGCTCACGTCCCCGAACTGCAAGCCCAGACAAAATCCATCACCATTGAAGAAATCTATAACGGCACCTTTAGAACCCAAGGGATGGACGCTTTGCGCTCCCGCAACAACGGTACCGAATATACCGTACTTCAGATGGATCGGGCGACAAAAACCCAGTCTATAGATCTTTTTGACTACGCTACGCTTTCCAAAGTAGGTACGCTATTAAGCACCCAGGATGTGCCAGAGGTAGGCGTGTTTAGCAGTTATACATTCAGCCCTGACGAAACGAAAGTGCTTCTCCACACACAGATAGAGCCGATTTATCGCCGTTCTCGTCTGGGAATTTATTACGTCTACGATTTTACTAACCGATCACTGGTGCAGCTCACCAATCACAAAATCCAAGAACCCACATTTTCCCCAGATGGAAGCAAAGTGGCTTATGGGTACCAAAACAACCTGTATTATGTCGATTTGATCACGGGGGTACACCACCAAATCACCCAAGACGGGGAGAAAAATGCGATCATCAACGGCATTACCGATTGGGTGTATGAGGAAGAATTTAGTTTTGTGCGCGCCTTCGATTGGAACTCCAATGGAACTGCTTTGGCCTGGATACGCTTTGACGAGCGAGCCGTTCCGGAGTTTTCCATGGATATCTATGGATCTGCGCTCTATCCTACCCAACAGGTGTTTAAGTACCCCAAAGCCGGTGAGGCCAATGCGGTTGTCTCCGTACACGTCTACCAACTTTCAGATCAGTCAGTGCAAACCGTACCTGTTTCGGCGGAGTATATTCCCCGATTACAATGGCGCAACAACCCTAATTGGTTGAGTTTACAGACGCTAAACCGACACCAAAACGAGTTGACCCTCCACAATTACGAATACACCACCGGCACCCTAAGTGTGTTGCACACCGAAAAAGACGCCGCCTATGTCGATGTGACCTTTGACTTAACCTTTTTGGAGGACGATCGATACATCTGGAGCAGCGAGGCCAGCGGGTATAACCACTTATACCTGTATGGAGCCAACGGAAAAATGCAGCGTCAGATCACTCAAGGTCCTTGGGAAGTAACCAGTTACTACGGGTACGACGCCAAAACCAAACAAATATTTTTCCAGTCTACCACCCAAAGTTCTATTCAACGCGATGTCTATGCCATCGGGATTAACGGAAAAGGCATGAGGCGTTTGAGTCCTCGGTCAGGAACCAACCATGCGGTGTTCAGTGCAGACTATACTTATTTTATCAATAATCATTCAAGTGCTCAATCTCCACCGAGCTATACCTTGCACCGCACCCACACCTTGGCTTCAAGCAAAGAGTCAGGAGCCTCGGGTGCTTTACAGTTGCGCACCATAGTGGATAACAGCCCACTTCTGGAGCAGCTTTCTGGGTACACCCTAGGCCAAAAAACATTTGGCACCCTCTCTGTTCACGGCAACGACCTCAATCTTTGGATGATTAAACCCAAGGATTTTGATCCAAACAAAAAATACCCGCTTTTGATGTTCCAATACAGCGGCCCAGGATCTCAATCGGTGAGCGATAGCTGGATGGGCGGCAATGACTACTGGTACCATATGCTGGCCGAAAAAGGATATGTGATCGCTTGTGTCGATGGCCGTGGTACTGGGTTTAAAGGTCGAGATTTTAAAAAGTCTACGTATTTAACCTTGGTGCATTTGGAGACTGAGGATCAAATTGAAGCGGGACGCAAGTTGTCCGAATTGCCCTTTATCGATCCTGATCGTACGGGTATTTGGGGTTGGAGTTTTGGGGGCGATATGGCCGTGAACTGCATCCTCAAAGGGGCTGATGTATTTGAAACAGCTATATCTGTAGCTCCTGTGACCAATTGGCGTTTTTACGATTCTGTATATACCGAGCGATTTATGCGCACCCCACAAGAGAATCCGGAGGGTTACGACCAAAATGCACCGATGAATTTCGCGCACCTACTCAAGGGAAATCTTTTGTTGGTTCACGGTACTGCCGATGACAATGTCCATGTCCAAAACAGTATGCGCTTAATCGAAGCTTTGGTCCAGGCCAACAAGCCTTTTGATTGGGCCATATATCCCGATAAAAATCACGGGATTTACGGGGGGAAAACCAGAGAACACCTCTATGAAAAAATGACCCAGTTCTTGCTGGATAAACTTTGATCCAAGGATCCAATTTTTGATCGATATTCACCTATAAACTAAACCGACCAATCATGTCAACCACTGCAATACCCGTTCACGAACGTCAATTATTTGGCCACCCGGCCGGGCTCTATATTTTATTTTTTACCGAGATGTGGGAACGTTTTTCCTATTATGGAATGCGCGCGCTTTTTGTCCTTTTCTTAGTAGCGGAAACCACTTCGTCCAATGCGGGGTTTGGGTGGACCAACGAAGAGGCATTGGCCCTGTACGGCACGTATACCATGTTGGTCTATTTGGCCTCCGTACCCGGCGGATGGGTCGCTGATCGCTTGCTGGGTCAGCGCAAAACCGTTATGTTGGGTGGAGCCCTGTTGTGCATCGGCCACGGAGTCCTCGCATTTAATTCTGAAATCGCCTTTTACATCGGCTGTTTGTTTATTATCCTAGGTGTGGGTGGGCTTAAGCCTAATATTTCGTCCATGGTAGGGGGGCTGTACAAACCCAAAGATGAACGACGGGATATCGGATTTTACATTTTCTATATGGGGATCAATATCGGAGGCTTTTTGGCCCCTATCCTCTGTGGGTATATCGGTGAAAAATACAATTGGCATTACGGATTTGGTCTAGCCGCCATCGGTATGCTGTTGGGTCAGGGCGTATACTTTTGGGGTCAAAAGTACCTGGTACATGTAGGCAATAAAATGAGTGTAAAGAACGAAGCAGACCGTGTTTTGCTTGAGCGCCCATTGACCAAAATTGAAAAAGACCGCGTCAAGGTGTTATTGATTTCCTTTTTGTTGATCATTTTGTTTTGGGCAGCTTTTGAGCAAGCGGGCGGATTGATGAATCTGTACGCTTCCCAAAAAACCGACCGAAATTTCTTTGGACTATTTGAGATTCCCGCCTCTGTTTTCCAGTCCGTCAACTCATTCTTTATCATCACCTTAGCTACCGCAGTCGGTGCTTTTTGGGTGCGCTGGAAAAAGAAAGGCAAAGAGGCTTCTTCTATTTTCAAAATCGCTTTGGGCTTGGTGATTATGGCCTTAGGGTTTGGCTTTATGGCTGCTGCTTCAGCCCAGTATGCCCAAGAGGGCTCATCAGCTATGTATTGGGTGATTTTGGCTTTCTTGTTCCATACGGTAGGTGAGTTATGCGCTTCCCCTGTTTCCTTGTCCTACATCACCAAACTAGCTCCTTTAAAATACGCCTCGATCATCATGGGCTTGTATTGGGCGGCTACAGGTTTGGGCAATAAAGTAGCGGGTAAAATCGGTGAGTTGTCACAAAGCTTGGGTGAATTTGAGATCTTCTTAGGCATAGCCATTGTTTGGAGCATTATTGGACTTCTGGTTATCGCCATGCTGAAACCCTTAAAGAGACTTTCACACGGGGCAGAAGATGGTGAGGTAGCCATGTAGTCGGCCCCTTTTAAATCGCCCCTCAAAACTGTGTTTTGGGGGGCGATTTATTTATGGACCACCCAACTGCAGTACCCACTGCTCTTGGGCTCCCAGGTAGTTGACAACGGCCCAGAACCCTTCCAAAAGACCCCCATAGGGTATGGCCCACCAGGTTTCAGCGGGTAATAATCCAACAAACAAGCCGACTCCAATAATCAGTCCCATAATAGGCACCAGAAGAAGGTTGGCCAGTAAAAAGTGAAGGGGGAACGTATCAAAATAATACAAGCTAAGCGGAAGCACCCCCAATTGGGCGATCAAGCTGATTCCCATCAATTGAATGATAGGCTTGCTCAGCCTGATGAATCCATGATTTAAACCCGCGTGATTTCTCTGTTTGTTGGCGGCATGGTCCCATTTTTTGTCCCACCATTTGTTCCAATGAGGATACACCCAAATCAGTGCAGCTACCGCGCAGTAACTCATCTGAAACCCCACGTGAAAGATAAATAAGGGCTGCCAAATCAAGCTGCCCCAGAGCGCTATCCAAAAAAATTGTCGGGAGGCTCCAGGTCGTTGACTGTGTCTGGAAACGATCCACAGGCTGATCATCCCAGCAGCTCGAAGCACTGAAGGGCCTGAGCCGCATACCCAGGCATAGGTCCATAATCCACCAAGCGCAAGTGCTACCCTCGTTTTTTTAGACACCCCCCAAAAAATAAAACTCACCCACCAAAGCCACTGGTATGCCAACCCCATGTGAAGACCGGACACTGCTAATAGGTGGCTGACTCCCGCCTTGGAAAAGCGTTGACGCACCTGAGGAGGAATACCTTGTTTTTTCCCCCAAACCAATGCTCGATACAGCGCCTGTATATGTTTTGGCCAGTTCGGGCCTACCTGTTGACCCGCGCTATCGACCCATTTGGTGGTCCATCGATCAAATGCAGCATGCGTTAACGGCGGATCATCCCAGCATAATTCGCGGACACGCCAACGCGATTTATACCCTTTTAGCCGCCAAAAGCTATGGGTAGTTGCTTGAGCCCAGGCAGAGACATACAGTTTTGTGTTAGGCGTCAAGATTGCTTTGCGCTGATCCATAGGTATGGCGAGCAGCACCTGGCCTCCTTGCGGAAATTGAGGGCTTTTTACTACATGGGCTCGGTAATTTTTTCCCCAGGTGTGTTGACTTTCCAGTTGCTCAATCGCTACCCACGCCTGGATGACTTGCGGTGTTTCTGGGGGTGATAATGCGCTGCTTAGGGCGCGGTGCATACGCACCGCGCCCCAACTAGCGACAGCCATCAGCAGGAGGAGTGGGGCGATTATTGGCCATATTCCAGCAGGCCCCACAGTGGGTTTCAACCACCATAAAGCGATGAGTGCTGCGGTGACTTCCAGTAAGGGTATTCGGGAGCCTATGGGCTCAAAGACAAAATACAACAAACTGCCTGTCAGCCAGCAGAGGACCAATGTGGGCAAAATAAAACGAGGGCGCATGACCTAAATTTGTCGCGCTTTTCGCAGGGGCTAGGGGGCTTAAAGGTCGTTGTTTTTTAAGATGGCCGCTGCAGCTTTTCGACTAGCACCCGGTCCACCCAGTTGAGCGTACAGAGAACCATAGGCTTCCAGTTGTGCGGTGCGCGCAGGACCCTCCATTAAATGCTGTACCTCTTGGGTGAGAATCGGAACGGTAAGTCCATCTTGAATACATTCTGGAACCACCAAACGATTTGAAATGATATTGACCAGTGAAATATACGACAAGCGCACCACCCGTTTAGCGATTTGATAGGTCAGCCATTGGGTTTTATAACAAACAATTTGAGGCACTTGCATCAAGGCCGTCTCTAGGGTAGCCGTGCCGCTGGTCACCAAGGCGAGGTGGGCGTAATTGAGCAGTGCATAGGTGTCGTTCTTACAACGCTTAATCTGAAGGGTTTGGCCGATCACACTGTCGTAAAACGAATCCTCAATGCCAGGCGCCTGGGCGATGACCCATTGGTATTCGGGAAATCGCTGAGCTGTTTCCAGCATAATCGGTAAGATTGCATTAATTTCTTGCTTTCTGCTTCCGGGCAACAAGGCGATGATGGGGGTTTGATCCAGGTGATGGGTAGTTAAAAACACCTCTTTTGGGGTGATTTGTTTGGCGGTAAGCGCATCCAATAGAGGGTGCCCCACATAGGTAACCTCCAGGCCGTGCCGTCGGTAAAATTCTGTTTCAAAAGGCAATATGGCGTAGACGTGATCTACGTAGGCTTTGATTTTTTTTACCCGTTTAGATCTGGAAGCCCATACCTGTGGCGCGATGTAGTAGTGCACGCAAATACCCATTTCGTGGGCCCACTGGGCAATTTTAAGATTAAAGCCCGAAAAGTCAATGAGAATAATTCCATCGGGTTTTTCCCGCTCAATGTTTTTTTTAGTTTCCTGAAGGGTCCGCCAGATCAAGGGGAGTTTTTTCAGTACATCTACCAGCCCCATTACGGCAAATGTGTTGTAATGCTTGATCAGCTGCATTCCCTCGTCCTGCATTTGATCCCCACCGATGCCGGTGAATTGAGCTTCAGGCCTGAGCTGCTTGATGGCTTTAATCAGATTGGCACCGTGAAGGTCCCCCGAGGCCTCGCCACAAATTAAAAAAAACTTCATCCGTTGAGTTTCCATTGGGTAAGTGCCGCCATAGCATGATGCGCCGTAAGGTCGAAATGAACGGGAACCACCGAAACATATCCTTCAGCAAGGGCCCACTCATCCGTATCCGAACCTGAATCTTGAAGGTCAAAAACTCCGGTCAGCCAATAGTATTCTTTGCCCATAGGGCTTTTTCGCTTGTCAAACTTTTCTCTCCAGTTTGCTCTAGCTTGACGACAGATGCGGACCCCTTTTATTTCATGGGTACGCGGTATATTCACGTTGAGCACCACACCATTTGGGATGCCTTGAATTAACGCCTCTTGGGCCAATACACGGGCATAGTGTGCTGCCGAGCTAAAGTCAGCTTCCCAACCGAAGTCGCATAGGCTAAATCCAATAGCGGGGATACCCTCCAATCCAGCTTCTATGGCGGCGCTCATCGTGCCGGAATAGATGACATTGATGGAGGAATTGGAACCGTGGTTAATCCCGCTGACCACCAAATCTGGTTTGCGTTCCATCAATTCGTGCAAGGCTAGTTTGACGCAGTCAGCAGGTGTCCCACTACAACTGTACTCCACAAGGGCTCCATCTTCAGGAGCTCCTTTAAATACTTGTGCATACAAGGTGTTGTCGATGGTGATGGCGTGCCCTTTTCCAGATTGTGGACTGTCAGGGGCTACCACGACTACATCTCCAATGGCAGCCATGGTGCGCACCAGCCACCTGATGCCCGGAGCGGTGATGCCATCATCGTTGGTCACTAAAATCAAAGGTCTTTTTTCCATGTAGGCAACAAAACGCTAAAATACAATTTTCTGTCGTGTATGTTGCGTTAACAGCCAGTCCATGTATGGGTTTCTCGCTGGACAATTAACAAATATTTAGTCCATCAACGCGTTCGATAGAGGAGGGAATTTTTTTAACTTGCTGCCTATGATGAAAAAGAAACTTGCCTACGGACTTTTGTTTGCCTTGGTTTGCCTTGCTTCGTGCAGCTTCACCTCAAACAAGGAGGAAAACGATAAAGATAAATTGCTTTTGGAGGTGATTCAATACATCCTCAAGCAAGGTCACTTTGATCCGAAAACTATAGATGATAATTACTCCATCCAAGTGTACGATCACTTCATCCAGGGTATGGACCCGATGAAGCGCTATTTTACTCAAGCGGATATTCAGGAGTTTAAAAAATTCCAATACCAGCTCGACGATCAGTTTAAGGCGGCGGACATTACCTTTTTTGATCTGGTCTACCAAAGATTGGTGGAGCGAATGGCGCAAACCAAGCCTTATGTCAGCGAGTCCTTGGTACAGCCTTGGGATTTTGATCAGGCGGAGTTTTTTGAAAGCGACTACAAAGCACTTCCCTATGCACAAGGAGCAAAAGAGCTCAAAGAACGGTGGAGATTACAGTTAAAATACATGAGTTTAAGCAGTTTTATCGCCCTTCAAGAGGCCGAAAAAACAAAGAAAGAAGAAAACCCAGCCTATGAAGTTAAGTCGGATGCTCTGCTCGAAAGTGAAGCGAGAAATCAGACTAAAACCACTATGGATGAGTATTTTGATTTTGTCGAAGATCTAGCGCGCAAGGACTATTTTGCACAGTATGTCAATGCGTTGGTAGAGTCTTTTGACCCGCATACATCCTACATGGCACCGGAAGAAAAAGATCGATTTGATATCGATATGTCGGGTAAGTTTGAAGGTATTGGAGCGCGTCTATCCAAACGGATGGATCAAACCAAAATCACTGAAATTATTTCTGGCGGGCCAGTTTGGCGTGATCAGGTGCTCGAAGTCGGCGATGAAATTCTGATGGTGGG
>JBEAQS010000155.1:0-4329 GCA_041163765.1 Bacteroidota bacterium
TTCCACCCTGTTTGGTCGGGTGACTTTAAGACCACTTGGTATGGATCGGCCTGACTCCATTTAGCTGGATCTACCGCTTGACCATCAAAATGCATGTAGATCAAGAACGTTTTTAATCCAGGCTTTTGAGGAAGTGCGGCAAAAAACAACGGAGCCCCTGAAGTAGGTAATACTGATGTATTAAACCCACGCTCGGCAAATTCTTTCTCCAACCAAAACAAGTTGCGATTGATATCCGCCAAATCATTGGCGTCATTAGGTATTGCGACAAAATCGACTATTTGATCAATGGTGTGCCTCCACTGTGTTTGGAATAGTGCATCGTTTTGGCTGTAGCCAATGGTGGACAGGAGTAAGAGCCCCAAAAAAAAGCCTTTTTTCATCGAGTGGAATTTACCCACCAAATTAGGCAATCGCCACGGCTATTCCAAACGCAAAACCAAGTCGTCGGTTTGTACCAGTTCTCCTGCCGAAAGCACAACCTCAGCCACAGATCCAGCCTCTTGAGCGGTTACCGTGGTTTCCATTTTCATCGCCTCGATAACAAAAAGGGGCTGATTGCGTTTAACGTTTTCACCCTGCTTCACGAGTACTTGAGACAGCAAACCTTGTAGGGGTGCACCAACTTCTAAAGGTTGATCCGTTTTAGCCTTTCTGTTTTCTTTTTTCTCTACTTTGACTCTTTTGTCCTTGACGATTAGGGTGCGCAATTGTCCGTTTACTTTGAAGTATACTGGGACATTTCCATTGGCATCCGCTACACCTTTAAGCATCAATGAAACCAAAATATTTTTCCCTCGATCTAATGGAATCATGATTTCCTCACCTGGTTCCATACCAAAAAAGAAGTTTTTGGTGGGTAGGTTCATCACTTTGCCAAATCGAACATAATTGGCCAGCGCATCCTCGAAAACCTTGGGATATAAACTGTACGACAAGAAATCTGTGAACTGAAGATCTCGATCTAACCCAGGCTGGAATTTATCTAGAAACGCTGCGTATGCTCGATCAAAATCAATAGGTTCCATGTGCGCATTTGGGCGCTCTGTATAGGGTACTTTGTCTTTCAGGATGATTTTTTGCAAATCCTTGGGAAAACCTCCAACGGGTTGCCCCAAATCTCCTTGGAATAGAGAAATCACTGAATCGGGAAAATTCATGGTATGTCCTTTGTCCCAGACATCTTGAATGCTGTACTTGTTGCTGATCAGGTATTGAGCCATATCCCCTACTACCTTGGAGCTTGGAGTTACTTTGATGATATCGCCAAACAATTGGTTCACATCGCCATACATCTGAGTGACCTCAGCAAACTTATCTTCCAAACCTAAAGCTATGGCCTGGCCTTTCAAGTTAGAATATTGGCCACCAGGGATTTCATGGGTGTATACGGCCCCGGTACCCGCTTTCAGCCCTGACTCAAAAGGGTAATAATACTGTCTAACCGTCTCCCAATAATCAGAGTGTGCAGCCAAACTAGCTCGATTCATTTCGCGCTCTCTGGGATGGAAGCGCATCAATTCAACCATCGAATTAAAATTGGGTTGAGAGGTCAATCCAGAGAGACCTCCCAAGGCCACGTCGATCACATCAACACCCGCCTCAATCGCCTTGAGGTACATGGCCGCTTGAGTAGATGAAGTGTCGTGGGTATGCAGGTGAATAGGAATGTTGATCGTTGATTTTAATGCGCTGATCAACTCATAGGCAGCGTACGGTTTCAGCAACCCTGCCATGTCTTTTACACCCAAGATATGGGCCCCTGCATTTTCAATATCCTTGGCGAGTTGTAGATAATACTTGAGGTCATACTTAGTTTTGGTCGGATCGAGAATATCTCCTGTATAACAAAGTGAACCTTCCGCTAGACCTTGGGTGTGTTTACGCACATGGGCTATAGCTGGTGCTATAGATTCCATCCAGTTGAGCGAATCAAAAATTCGATATACATCCATCCCTGTTTCCCAAGACTGAGCGACAAACTTTTCAATCAGGTTGTCCGGATAGGCCTTGTAGCCTACCCCATTGGAACCGCGAAGCAGCATTTGGGTTAATGTATGGGGCATCGCCTTGCGCAACAAAGCCAAACGCTCCCAGGGATCTTCTTGTAAAAAACGCATACACACGTCAAAAGTGGCACCGCCCCATACCTCCATGGAAAAGATCTCAGGGTTGTCCAACGCATAGCGTTCTGCGACTTGAAGCATATCTACGGTGCGCATTCGTGTGGCCAACAAACTCTGATGGGCATCGCGCATGGTGGTATCCGTGTAATGGACTTTAGGATCTTTAAGCAGCCACTGGGCAAATCCCTCAGGCCCCAACTCAGTGAGCTTATCTTTGGTGCCGAAAACATGTTTATTGGCCGGCATCGAAGGAATTGGCGGTTTGGAAAACACCTTGCCTACTTCCACTTTTTTCACATCGGGATGACCATTGACAATGACTTCACCTAAGTAGGCAATTAATTTATTGGCTCGGTTCTTTGGGGGTTTAATGTCAAATAATGAAGGGGTGTCCTTGATGAAATTAACGGTGACTTTTCCCTGTCTAAAGGTATCGTGACTCAAAATATTGTCCAGAAAAGCCATATTGGTTTCTACACCCCGAATGCGGAACTCGGAAAGCGCCCGGCGCATTTTTCTACAAGATCCATCTAAAGTTCTACTGATCGCAGAAACCTTGACCAACATGGAATCAAAGAATGGAGAAATTTTAACCCCTTGATAGATACTTCCTGCGTCCAATCTAATGCCCAATCCAGAGGCTGATCGATACGTAGTCACTACACCGTAGTCAGGCTTGAAATCGTTTAGCGGGTTTTCCGTGGTAATGCGGCATTGCAACGCATAACCGGTGATTACAACAGACTCTTGGCTGGGAATTTTGATCTGTTGATCGCTGAGTCGATACCCACCGGCGATAAAGAGTTGAGCTTTGACCAAGTCGATGTTGGTGATCATTTCTGTAACCGTATGCTCGACTTGAATCCTGGGGTTTACCTCGATAAAATAGATGCTGCCGTCGTCATCCACTAAGAATTCAACCGTACCTATATTGTTGTAATCAACCGCTTTACAAATAGTTAAGGCGTAGTGATACAATGCATCTTTAGTAGCTTGATCCAGGCCTAACGAAGGGGCAAATTCAATCACTTTCTGGTATCGACGCTGTACGGAACAATCGCGTTCGTAAAGATGAACCATGTTTCCGTGGTGGTCGGCGACAATTTGTATTTCGATGTGTTTGGGGTTTTCCACAAACTTCTCCAAGAATACTGTGTCATCGCCAAATGCATTGGCTGATTCCCTTCTCGCTTCTGGAAATCCTTTGATCAACTCTTGTTCCGTGCGGATCACGCGCATCCCTCTTCCTCCTCCACCTGAAGCTGCTTTAAGCATTAGTGGGTAACCTATTTTTTGCGCTTCCTCAAGCGCAATTTCCACCGTATCCAGGGAAGCCTCGCTACTGCGTATGATGGGAATGTTATTTTGTACCGCTACTGTTTTGGCGGTTATTTTATCTCCCAATGCTTTGAGTACGGATACCTTGGGTCCGACAAAAATCAATCCATTATCCGCACACTTTTGAGCAAAAGTGGCGTTTTCGGACAAAAAACCATAGCCTGGGTGTATGGCATCAACTCCGTTGTCTAAAGCTACTTGAATAATTAAGTCAATATCCAAATAAGGCTTTAACGGTTCGTTGTTTTCACCGATTTGATAACTTTCATCCGCCTTGTACCTGTGTAGAGAATACCTGTCCTCATAGGTATAGATCCCGACAGTTTTTATACCGATTTCAACACATGCACGAAAAATTCTAATGGCGATTTCGCCTCTATTGGCGATGAGTACTTTCTTGATTTCCACAAATAGGAGATTTTACAGGGTGTTTTAACAGCAAAACTCCCTACGCAAAAATAAAGGACAATGTAACCTTGACCAAATAAGATCCTTTAAAAAACAAAGGGATTTCTCGTGAATTTGTGATAAATCAAAAGTATTATCTCCAGAAAACACAAAAAGTAATTCATTGTGTTGCAGAAATATCAATGAATCAACGAACAAAAACTGGATGCAACGAATCTTGGGACATCGACTCACTCCATCGATAACCATCGGACTGAAAACCACAGACATCGGACAAACTCTGGGCTTTTGACTCCACTAAATACCGAACCATTAACCCCCGAGCTTTTTTAGCAAAAAAAGAAATCACCTTCAGCTGCCCTTTGCTGTCATCAAGAAAAATAGGATGAACCACAGGTCCGGTAAACACCGAAAAATCAACAGCAGCGCTGTATTCTTGGCTAGCTAAATTGACCAA
>JBEAQS010000156.1:0-5928 GCA_041163765.1 Bacteroidota bacterium
GCTAATTGGCATCCGTTGGGCAAAGACCTGCCCAAAGTAGCTGTGCACGACTTGGTGGTCCAAGCTGAGTCTCACCATTTGGTGATTGCGACTCATGGCCGCAGCGTGTATATCGCGGACATAGCTGACCTACAAAAGTTGACGCCATCCGTGCAAAAAACTACCTTATCCTGGTTATCCGCGCCCAAAGTGAAACACTCTGTGCGTTGGGGAACCGCTTGGGGTTCCTGGAGCGCGCCCAATACCCCCAGCCAATCGATGAGCTTCTTTAGCAAGAACCCGGGTACCGCCAACTTTGAGGTCACGCATTCTAACGGCACCGTTGTCTATGCTCAAGAAGTTTCGCTAACCAAAGGCTTGAACCGACTTAATTTTGGATTGGCATTCTCTGAAAAAGGAGCTTCTTCTTACTTGAAGAAGGTGAAAACAGAGCTCAAAAAAGCGGCAGATGGACAGATCTATTTACCTAAAGGAAACTACACGTTGACCCTTAAGTCTGCCGAGGCCCAGATACAAACACCTTGGGCGATTGAGTAAGTAATGCGGGGACACACGCCATAAAAAAAGGCAAGCCAAACGGCTTGCCTTTTTTTGATTGGACGATGTGCTACTATTGGAAAGAAGCAGGTGTTAATGCTTCGTTGAGGTACACTTCTTTGATTTTTAAATCAATAGCTTGTGGTCCTACTTGTTGTTTGAGGGTAAAGGGCATCAAAATCCCTTGGAAAATCTCATAGTCGCCAAATTCAATAGCGCTTTCCATAGTTTGACCCCCTGCATCAACAGCGGTTACTTCTTTTAATTTCAATCCGTTGTCCACAGAGTAGTACGCCCATTTGTTGGCGCTCCACTTCACTTTGTAGGCTTTTTGTCCGTTTACGTCTTCAACACCCTCCAAGGTGGCACCTTTCATACCCAATTCAGCAAAAGGCATGGCTTCTTGGCGCACTTGAACGATGTCCTTGTCTTGCATCGGGATTTTTTGTCCTTGCATGCTCACATACCCAGACTCTCCGTTAAATACTTGTTCAGACATCACATTGCCCATCAAAGACATTTTTTGTTTGAATTGCTGCCCTTTGGTACGGGTGATTTCCACGTTGATGGTCATGCCTTGAACTGTGCCTTCAGCGAGCAAACGCAAAGAGGATACGCTTTCCAAAAGCGCTCGACCACCCACGGCCTCCACGTAGTCAGCAATGACTTGGTCAGCGCTCAAGCCTTCAGGAATGGCCGCATCGTAGTTGGGTTTTTCCGCCTTCTGGGCCATAGGGGTGTAATAATTAACCGGAAGAGCTTGACCTTTAAACGTCATTTTCTCCAAGGCGGGGAGTACATCCCTTCCTTTTCCAGCCACGACTACTTGAGCTTTATCAGCGGTAAAGTATTTGCGCGCAGCAGCTTGTACCTCTTCAGGGGTTACGCTGTTGATTCGGCTGAGGTACGTTTTGTAAAAGTCTTTAGGCAGACCCTCACTGGCGATGCGGAAGGCGTAGTTGGCTACGGTGGCCGGATTCTCCAACGCCATGACAAAGTTACCGACATACTCCGCTTTGGCCATTGCTAGCTCGTCTTCAGAGACTGGTTCATTGGCCATACGGTCAATTTCAGAAAGCAATTCTACAGCGGCACTATCGGTTACTGCGTTGCGAACAGCGGCATATGCGCGGAATCGAGCAGGGGTGTACTTGCTGCTGCCCAAAGAAGAGTAAGAACCATAGGTAAAGGCTTTATCCTCGCGCAGATTCATAAACAAACGCGCTGAAGAGCTACCCCCCAAGATGTTGTTGGCCAGCAGAGCGGATAAATAATCCGGACTTTTCATCGGCAAGTCAACCAAGTTTTGGACGGATACTTCGGATTGTACCGCGTTGGGCATGTCTACAAAATGAATGGCGGTGCTGCCTGAAGCGGCAGGCTTTTTCCAATCGCTCGGAGCAGTAGCAGATTTTTTCCAATCGCTAAATTGTTTGCTGATGGTCTTTTTTGCAGCAGCTACGTCGATATCTCCAATAACGATTAAATATCCATTATTGGGCACAAACTGAGTTTGATAAAAAGAAGTCACGTCAGCCAACGAGGTGTTTTTTACGGTTGTCTCGGTGACAAACTCGCCATTGGGGTGATCAGTGCCGTAGGCAACGGCATTTTCCAATCGGCGCGCAATGGCTTTTACATCTTTTTCTTCTGACTTAATACCCGTGATGATTTTTTCCTGTTCCTTTTCAAATTCAGCTTGAGTCAACAACGGATTTTTTACCGCATCTGCCATCAAGGCAACCAATCGGTCAAAATATTTGGACAATCCGCTGGCGGATGCTGAGGTGGCGCCAAAGTTGATCGAAGCGCCCATAAAGTCCACTTCTTCATTGAAGTCGTCTTTGGACAGGTTAGTGGTTCCGTTACCCATCATCGAGCTGAACAAGCTAGATACCCCAGCTTTATCGCCTTCCAATACAGGAGGATTGTCTAGAATCAAGCGCACGGAAACTCGCGGCAGTTTGTGATTTTCTACCAACATCACGGTCAACCCGTTTTTTAGGGTGAACGTCTGTGGATCTTCCAATTGTATGCTGGGAATAGGCCCAGCTTGGGGTTGCTCGCTGCGGTTGATTTGTGCCGTAGCTATAGAAGTGGCCCCCAAAAACAGGAAGGCGAGGGATAAAATTAGGTGCTTTCTCATCTTGTTTATTGTTTAGCGGATTGAGGCAAATAGTCGATGACCACGCGCTGATTGGGTTGTAAATACTGTTGGGCTACTTGCTGAATCTCCTCACGGGTAATCGAGCGGTAAATGTCGATCTGTTTGTTGATCAGCGAAGTGTCACCGTACAGCATATAGTAGGTCGCTAATGACCCCGCAATACCCTCAACGCTGGAGTTGGCATTGACAAAGTCGTTCTCAAACTTATTTTGAATCTTTTGAAAATCCTTTTCAGCGATTAATCCATCGCGCACCGCAGCGATCTCTTCTTCAATTTCTGTGTTTAAAGTTTCCAACGTGTTCTCTCCCACAGGCAGACCAAAAATCAGGTACATCCCATAGTCTTCTTGGCCGAGGTTAAAGGCGCCGATTTGAAGGGCTTGTTTTTGCTCATCGACCATTTTCTTGTATAATTTGGAAGTTTTTCCGTCGCTGAGGTAGGTGGAAATCATGTCCAATACATAGGCTTCCCGGCTGGCAAATCCCGGAGTTCTGTACGCGACGATGGTCGCTGGGATTTGGATGTTGGGGTCATAGGCTTTAGCGCGTACCTCTTCAGTGATCGGCTCTTCCACAGGAAAGTTGCGCACTACGTTTTGTCCGGTCGGCACAGGCCCAAAATACTGCTCGATCATCGATTTGGTTTTGTCGATATCGATATCTCCAGCCACGACCAATACGGCGTTGTTGGGGCCGTAATACTTTTCTTTGTAGGCGATAAACTCCTCAAGCGTTGCCGCATCAAGGTCTTCCATATATCCGATGTTCGGGTCTTTGTACGGGTGGACCTTAAACAGGTTTTCCCCCACTACTTGCAGAATTTGGCCATACGGGCTGTTGTCCATGCGCAAGCGTTTTTCTTCCTTTACCACCTCGTTTTGGGTATCTACACCAATTTGGTCGATCACTGGGTGCAGCATACGCTCAGATTCCATCCAAAGCCCAAACTCAAGTTGGTTAGAAGGGAACACCTCGTAGTAGTAGGTGCGGTCTTGAGAAGTATTGGCGTTGTTATTTCCCCCTCTAGAGGACACCAATTTCATCCAGGTGCCGCGTTCTATATTCTTGGTGCCTTCAAACAGCAAGTGTTCAAAGAAATGGGCAAATCCGGTTCTGCCCTGTGTGCGGTCTTTACCCCCGACATGGTACATCACGGAGGTAGTCACCACAGGAGCTCCATTGTCTTGGTGTAGGATCACGTGTAATCCGTTAGGCAGGTCGTACTCTTGGTAGCTTACCTGCTGGGCTTGAGCCGCTGAAATGCCTAGAAATAGGGCACAGGCGGATAAAAGGCGCAATTGCTTCATAGTTATTAGGTTAAAGATTTTATGGTTGAAATCAATAGGGTGTTAAAAATAGGCAAATGTTACCGCTTGGGTATATGTTTTAGATTTTTTTAGGTTTTTTCTGGGTCAAATACACCCCGAGCAATACAATCAGTCCACCCGCCAGTTGAGCGGGGTATAGGGGTTCGTGGTCTACCCACGCCCAAAACAAAGCGACCAAGGGGATCGTATAGGTCACCGAAGCGGCAAATACCGGACTGGATAAGCTGATGAGTTTATTGAATAGGATATTGGCCAAGGCGGTTCCCAAAACGGCCAAGACCAACAAGGAGATCAAGGATTGCTGCACCACCACTTGGCTGAGGTCTGGGGCAAATCCTGTCGACCAGAGCACGAGAGTTGCTGGAACCACCACCACAGCAAAACTGCCGGCGTTAATGGACATAGGCCCTAGGTGGGCCAATTTGTTTTTGATGATGTTGATGTTGAGCGCGTACCCCACCGAAGACGCCAAAATAAATCCAACATAGGCGTAGTTTTGATCCGCTCGGAGCGAAGCACCTGTGGCCAACAGCAGCCAGGTGCCCAATAGCCCAATCACGACCCCGATTACTTGTTTCCGGCTCATTTGCGCTCCAAAAAAAGCCAAGGCCACCAAGGTGGTATTTAGCGGGGTCAGGGAGTTAAAAATCGCGGTTACTCCGGAGTCTATTTCGCTTTGGGCCAGTGCAAAAAACAAAGGCGGAAAGAATGAACTCAACAATCCGGCCGCGCTGATCCATTTCCAGTCCGTTTTTGAAATCACCTTTAAAGAGGGCCAACCAATCATCAGCACCGCGGTGGCCGCCAACAGTATCCGAAGTGTTCCAACTTGAAGGGGGGTCACGCCCAAAAGCGCCTTTTTGATCAGAATAAAAGAGGATCCCCAGATCAGGGAGAGGGCCCATAAATAGGCCCATTTGCTGGTATTGGCTGTCATAGTGCTGAAAAAGCTAAAGATAGGGTGTTTTTTTGGGTTGGGATGATGCTGGATATAGGAATTTTAGGTATATTTGCACCCGCTTTAAACTGTTTGAAGCGAATAAAAAACAAAAATTAACGCTATGTATGCAATTGTAGAGATAGCAGGGCAGCAATTTAAAGTTGCAAAAGACCAAAAAGTGTATGTACACCGTTTGGCCGCAGAAGAAGGAGCAAACGTTCAGTTTGATCGCGTTCTTTTGTTGGAAGACGGTAGCAAAATCACTGTTGGCGCCCCAGCTGTAAGTGGAGCCGCTGTAGAGGCCAAAGTTATCAAACACTGTAAAGGAGATAAAGTCCTAGTGTTTAAAAAGAAAAGACGTAAAGGGTACAAAGTAAAGAACGGTCACCGTCAGTACTTAACCCAAATCGTTATTGAAAACATTTTGGCTTCAGGTGCAAAACCTGCTGCAGCCAAAACAGCTGCCCCTAAAGCGGCTGCCCCAAAAGCTGAGGCTCCTGCCGCTGCTGCATCTGCTGATTTAAGCGGAAAAACAGTAGCTGAGTTGAAAGAGTTGGCTAAAGCTGCAGGTATCGAAGGATACACTTCTATGAAGAAAGCTGAACTAATCGAAGCATTGAGTTAAACCGATAAAACCCATTAGATCATGGCACACAAAAAAGGAGTCGGTAGTTCCAAGAACGGTAGAGAATCAGAATCAAAACGCTTAGGTGTGAAGATTTTTGGTGGTCAAGCTGCTATCGCTGGGAACATCATCGTAAGACAACGCGGAACAAAACACAACCCAGGGGAACACGTATACGCTGGGAAAGACCACACCCTACACGCTCGTGTAGACGGTTTGGTGAAGTTCCAAAAGAAAGCCAATGGAAAATCATATGTTTCCATCGAGCCTTTCCAAGCATAATTGACTAGGTCAATCTAAAAAGCCCCGCATTGCGGGGCTTTTTTTTGGC
>JBEAQS010000157.1:0-7330 GCA_041163765.1 Bacteroidota bacterium
CGTGCCCAAGGAGCTTACATTTACGATGTAGATGGAAATTCCTATATAGATTATATTTCCTCCTGGGGCCCATTGATCTTAGGGCACGCTCATACTGAGGTGATCAACGCGATCGTGGACCGGGCACAAAAAGGCACTTCGTTTGGAACCCCCACGGAAATAGAGACTGAACTCGCCAAATTGGCCATTGAAATGGTCCCCAATATCGATCAGATCCGGTTTGTCAATTCGGGTACGGAAGCGTGTATGAGTGCCATCAGGCTGGCGCGCGGATTCACGGGTAAAGACCGCATTATCAAGTTTTCTGGCTGCTACCACGGACATTCAGATTCATTTCTGATACAAGCAGGAAGTGGCGCCGTTACTTTTGGACACCCCAGCAGTCCTGGGGTTACTCAGGGAACTGCCCAAGACACCCTGTTGGCACCCTACAATAATCTAGCCTATGTGGCCGAATTACTGGAAGCGCATCAAGGTCATGTAGCTGCTGTAATTATCGAGCCTGTGGCAGGTAATATGGGGTGTGTCCTTCCTGATCCTGATTTTATTCATGGATTGAGAACACTGTGCACCCAGCATGAGGTCCTCTTGGTCTTTGATGAGGTGATGACAGGATTTCGATTGGCTGCAGGTGGAGCTCAAGAGGTATTGGGTGTTCAAGCAGACCTGGTGTGTTTCGGCAAAGTAATCGGAGGTGGCTTACCTGTAGGTGCTTTTGCAGCTAGAGGGGAAATCATGGCGCATTTGGCCCCTTTAGGTCCGGTATATCAAGCGGGTACTTTGAGTGGTAACCCATTGGCGATGAGTGCTGGCTTGGCCATGCTTCAGGCCTTAAATCGCGATCGAGGGATTTACGATCGATTGGAAAAAAAATCGGCTGATTTAGCAGCCGGGATGAGCTCTGTATTGGACAAAACGCACATCGACTACCAGATCAACCGATTGGGTTCTATGATTTCGTTGCATTTTACTCCAGAGCCTGTGGTAGATTTCACCTCTGCGGCTCGAGGAAATAACGCTCGATTTAATGCCTATTTTCACGGAATGCTCGACCGAGGGATCTATCTACCGCCCTCAGCCTTTGAAAGTTATTTTCTCAATGATGCGTTGTCTACCGCAGATATTGAGAGAACCATCAATGCGCTCGATGAGCTGGTCCCTGTACTGGAGGCAACAAACGTCTAGAAGCCATTTGTCTCGCTCTCTGAGCGCGATCCAAACGCAGGTCTTTCCACTGACGATATTGTTCGGGGGTAAGTATTGTTTTTAGGTCGTTTTGTAAGGCGATCTGAGCATCTAAGTGGGCCTCCATCCATTGCGCTTTACCTTTTTTGCTGTAGGGAGACATCGTTCTTTTTGGGCGCTGCACCTGGTGTTTGTCGAGCAATTCACGCACTTGGTGTTGCTGATCCTTATTGAGGTCTAAAGCCAGTGTCCACTGTTTGGCTACCAAATTTGAACGCTCTTGTGGATTGAATTTTTGGTGTGTACCCGTGGCTAAATCAATACGGCGCTCCGGGTGTTTTCTGTATTTGTGGTGTTCTTTTAGTTGAGCTGGGTGCTGCGCCCACATGTTTGCGGTGCTGAGGATCAAAGCCGCTGCGAGAATCAAATGTTTCATAGGATTATTTTTAGGTGCTTTGACCTAAAATTATTCCTCAAGTTTGATTCTGTGGCCGTTTTTGACAAATGTTTAACATTAGAAAAGCCAGGGAATCACCCATTGGTATACTGCAGTAAGTACGGCAACCGAGATAAGATTTAACCAGATACCCGCGCGAACCATATCTTTTACTTCAATATATCCAGAGGCAAATACGATGGCGTTGGGAGGTGTTGCCATCGGCAACATAAAAGCACAACTACTCGCTATAGTTACTGGAATTAATAAGTGGATGATGGGAATGTCCAATCCAAGGGCAATACCGGCTACTACAGGAGCTAAAACCGCTACTAAAGCTACATTGCTCATCAATTCGGTTAAAAAGAGCATCAGGGCAATTAAGACAACAACGGTACCTATTACGGGCCATTGCTGTTGTTGAATAGTGGAGGATACCAAATCTACCAGTCCGCTCTGGGTCATCCCATTGGCCAAAGCTAAGCCTCCGCCAAACAAGATTAATATCCCCCAGGAAAGATTTTTCGTGTCGGACCAGGCCAAGATAAATGGTGCTTTTTTGTCTTTGGTTGGGATACAAAACAAGCTCAATGCTCCAAATAAACTGATGGCGGTATCGGTTAGGCCCAGTCCGGGAATGAGTTGATTGATCGCTGCTCTAAAAATCCATAGAAAGACGGTTGTGCCAAAAACAACGAGTACTTGTTTTTCTCTTGAATCCATGGCCCCTAGTGCTTTGAGCGAGTCGGCAATAATGTTTTGGTCTGCCTTAAAAGCAAGTGATTTAAATGGAAATAGACGCAGTAATACCCAGTAAATTACGGCGATTAACAGCACCGATAACGGGAATCCCAAGGCCATCCATTCCATAAATGAAATGGGTTGATGGTACTCGTTTTCTAATAGCCCAATCAGCACTGAATTTGGTGGTGTGCCAATCACGGTGGCAATACCACCCGCATTGGCAGCAAAAGCGATTCCGAGCATCACGCTCAAGGCAAAGTTTCTGTCTTCTTTGGTAAATCCGTCACTGTCCTCTATCAATAAATGAATCACGGATTGTGCAATCGGCAACATCAACACAACGGTGGCTGTATTGCTGATCCACATACTCAAGAATCCAGTAGCTATCATGAACCCCAACAGAACAGCTGCCGGGGAGGTACCTGTTTTCTGGATGATGTTTAGCGCAATGCGCCTGTGCAAACCCACTTTTTCCAGAGCGAGGGCCATCACAAAACCACCAAAAAACAAAAATATGATTGGGCTGCCATAGTACCCACCCACTTGTTCGAGGGGTAAAATACCGAGCAATGGCATGACTAGAAGGGGGAGTAAGGCAGTAACAGAAATGGATACTGCTTCACTGATCCACCAGACAATCATCCAAAGACCCAAGGCCAATACAGGATCGGCATCAGGGGATACCAAGTCACCAGGGTAGGCCATGAGTGCGGCCATAAGCAGGGGGCCTGCTATAAGGCCCCAGAGAGAAGTGCGCTTCATACCCGAATATAGTATTTTTTTTATCCGCTACAACCTGGGTGTTGTTCCCGCCTGTATAGGGTTGAAAATTTGTATATTTGCCCCCATTAAATGTAAGTTATGCAGCTGTCTGAGCAGGAAGTAATACGCCGAGAGAAATTAGATAAACTGAAGGAACTGGGAATCAATCCCTATCCTGCGGCTTTATACCCAGTGACCCATCGCGCTCATGCGATAGAAAATGATTATGAAGAAGGATTGTCTGTGGTGGTTGCAGGACGATTGATGCGCAAAAAAGTCCAAGGCAAGGCCTCTTTTGGTGAGTTGCAAGACAGCGAGGGACGTATTCAGCTCTATTTTAATCGGGATGAGATGTGTCCTGCGGAGGATAAAGATCTCTACAACGAGGTGTTTAAGAAGCTCATCGATTTAGGCGATATCGTAGGTGTAAAAGGCACACTCTTTACCACGCAGGTGGGGGAGAAAACTGTATTGGTGCGCGAGTTTACGCTATTGAGTAAAGCATTGCGACCACTGCCTTTGCCCAAAGTAGATGCAGACGGCAAAGTGCACGATGAATTTAACGATGCGGAACTCAGATATCGTCAGCGTTATGTGGATTTGATTGTCAATCCACACGTTAAAGAAACTTTTGTCAAGCGCACAAAAATCACCAACAGTATTCGTCAGTTTTTTAATGACCGAGCCTACTTGGAGGTGGAAACCCCCATTTTACAGCCGATTCCTGGAGGTGCGTCTGCGCGTCCATTTATGACCCACCACAACGCGTTAAATATTCCTTTGTATTTGCGCATTGCCAACGAATTATACCTAAAGCGATTGATTGTCGGTGGTTTTGAAGGAGTGTACGAATTTGCCAAGGACTTTAGGAATGAAGGGATGGACCGCACACACAATCCAGAGTTTACGGTGATGGAGCTCTATGTGGCCTACAAGGATTACCATTGGATGATGCAAACTACGGAGCAGCTCTTGGAGAAAGTGTGTCTAGATACTCATGGAACTACTGAAATTACGGTAGGTAATCATCAAATAAACTTTAAAGCTCCTTATCCTAGAGTACCCATTTTAGAGGCGATCAAAATACATACCGGTTATGATGTGTCTGAGATGGATCGTGACGAGTTGGCAGCTACGGCTGAAGCTTTGGGTATTGAGGTGGATCCAAGTATGGGTGTCGGTAAATTAATCGACGAACTATTCGGAGAAAAATGCGAGCACCATTACGTTCAGCCTACATTTATTACAGATTATCCCAAAGAGATGAGTCCGTTAACCAAGGAACACCGCGATAACCCGCGTTTGACCGAGCGATTTGAGTTGATGGTCAATGGTAAAGAGCTGGCCAATGCCTACTCTGAGCTCAATGATCCAATCGATCAACGGGAACGTTTTGAGGAGCAGCTCAAATTGTCAGAAAAGGGAGATGATGAAGCGATGTTCATCGATCAAGATTTCTTGCGCGCATTGGAATACGGAATGCCTCCGACCTCCGGTATTGGCATAGGTATTGATCGTTTGGTCATGTTAATGACCAATAATGCATCGATTCAGGAAGTGTTGTTCTTCCCACAAATGAGGCCTGAACGAAAAGCTGTTGAGCTCTCCGAGGGTGAAAAATCCTTGATGGATATCCTAGCTAAGCAAAAACAAATGCTGCTAGAGGACTTGAAAAATCAAGCTCAACTATCCAACAAAGCATGGGATAAAGCCATCAAGGGGCTGACTAAGCTAGGTCTCTGTAAGGTGGAGAAGCAAGGAGATACACTTTGGGTAAACCTGCAAGATTAATCCGCTACGAAAATATCCGCTTCGAATAAATCGGATATATGTCGAATTAGCTGCTCTTTAACCAGTGTAGTATTTACGGGTTTTCTGGTTTCTAAAGTCATTGAAGTCACCGATTTGTCTTTGATGCCACAGGGAATCATCAGATCAAAATACCCCATATCCGGGTCTATGTTTAGCGCCAATCCGTGCATGGTGACCCATCGGCTAGCCCGAACACCCATAGCGCATATTTTTCGCGCAAAAGGGGTGCCTACATCCAACCAAACCCCTGTCTCACCTGGGGATCGCATAGATTCAATGCCGTGTTCTTTTAGGGTGCGTATGACCGCCTCCTCTAAAAATCTCAAGTATTTGTGGATGTCTTTGAAAAACGATTCCAAATCTAAAATAGGGTAAACCACTAACTGTCCTGGCCCGTGATAGGTGATGTCACCCCCTCGGTTGATTTTATAGAAGGTAGCCCCTTTGGCAGCCAAAGCTTCTTCAGAGACCAATAAGTGATCTATTTTCCCACTTTTACCTAAGGTGTACACATGGGGGTGTTCAACCATCAGTATTTGGTGTGGACTGGGCTCTGGTTTTTCACTCGATGATTGGATTTTTTTGTGGGAGACTACAGACTGAAATAGTTCCTCTTGGAGGTCCCAAGCAGCTTTATAGTCGACAAGACCTAAGTCTTTTAATTGAATCTTCTCACGCATGCCCAAAGGTACAAACTAGATGGGGAATAATTATTTTGGTTTGTTCAAGATGATTAAAGCAGCAATCACACCGGGCACCCAACCCGCTAGGGTCAATAGAAAAACAATAACCATCGATCCACAACCTCTTCCGATGACCGATAAGGGTGGAAATATAACAGCAAGAACGACGCGCCACAAACTCATGATTATTTACTTTTGGGTTCTATTTTATATGCTGTCCACGTGTCTTTGGGGAATTCCCTGAGGCCAATCCACGATTTTTGTACTGGCCAATAGACCATGTTCACCGGCTCTTTGCCCCACGATTTCGGTAAGGATTTTAGGGCGTTTTTTGAATCAACATCGTTTTTCCCCCATTTTTTCACCAGCACTTCTCCTTGACTGAGTTGTTTGTCTATGCGATCCTGTTCCCATAAAATACGCACATCCTGTCCAGATTTATCGAGTAGTCTTCTTTTTTGCTCGTGTTCGAACAACCATTGTACCCGTCCATTTTCATATAAGTCAATCGCAGCAATCGCTTTTGCGCCAGGCGCTAATTCAGCCTCCCATTGCAGTGCTCCAGAAACATCCATGCACTGGGTAATACCTGTTTGACTTTGTGCAATCAGCCATGGGTTACCCCTGGGATCGATCAACCACGTTAATTTTGGCGCCTGAACTACCTCGGCTTTCCACTGGAAAAGAGGTTGTACTTCAATGCCCGATGGGTTGTTTTTTGGTGCTGGATCCCAGTGGACTTGGTGGTTCCAATACCCGGTTGAATTAAATGCCCAATACGCGGCTATTTTTCCTGAGGATAGTCCTTGGGCGGTCTCTGGGTAAAGCCCTTTTACCGCCGAACCGTAATAGGATATATTTGCTTTTTCTTCTAGGGCATATCGAAAGGATTCCTCTAGGGCTGATTTGTTTATAGTGGCGCCAACCTCCCAATGGTCGATTAATAGGGTTAAAGCTGATCTTCGTCGTGAAAAAATCCACACCTCGTCGATGTGGGTCGCATAAAACTCTTGGGGTCCAGCCATCATCGGCATCCAAGGGGACATGAGTTCTTTTCCGAGTTGGGTGTGCCAAATCGGATAGGATTTATAGGGCTGCATAGGCTTGGCCCATGCTTCTGTGTTGACTTCATCATCTAGAAACATATAATACAAGGTATCCGTAGCCATGTACACCAGAGCTAGTTCACTGGGCGTAGGCGTTAACCGCGTTTTGGGCCATTTGATTTTAGACCATCGCTCTTGTCTTTTTTGAAATGCGTTTTCGTCGCTGATCCCGAATCGCCAGATTCCTTGTGCTGTTGAGGGTATCCAGGGTGTTAATTGTGTGTGTGTCGGTTTTTGTTCACTCCACAAATTAATCAACTGGTCATCAATACTGTCTCTTGCTGAGGTGATTCCGGTTAGGGACCAACCGGTGGAGTCTTTAGAGACCCCGCTCGAACTCCATGTGCCCCATCGATGCGTGCGACTCCCTCCGATTTGTAAGGGCAACATGTCTGTAGCCCAGGCATTTTGATCGATAGAGGCGACCAACCTGTTTTGGTTTTCAGGAATGTCTACCCAAAGATTTTGGTCAATATTTCGGACCACTTTTTTCTGCCTTATGGCGTTTTCGATCATCAATTTGGAAGAACTCATCAGTGAAACGCCTGACCATGTTGCGCTGAAGTAGGGGTATTCCAGACCTTCCCAAGTAGCGATAACTA
>JBEAQS010000158.1:0-10472 GCA_041163765.1 Bacteroidota bacterium
CACCAATCCGGGAATCAACGCAGCCATAGCGGGGAGATACGGATCATAACCCAACTGGATCAGACCGTCTAAATCCAATTTATCCGCCCGAGCAAGCAATTGTTGGGCGTGAATGGCCCTAAAATTTTCGTCAGCCGTAGCCATGTAAGGGGCGTAATTTTCTGGACGCGGACTATCTTGGGCCGCAGCGGTATACGGCGTTGAGTTGCAATTTTGCACCCAACCTACTGAAGGGTTTTTTAAAAAAATCAACTCCTCAATCGGATGTAGCCCTTGCCAATCCGTTTCGGGATCACTTCCTTTTTGGGGCACCGAAAAATCCAGTTCCGGATTCCGCTTAGGAACAAAATTGCCGTGAAAATAAGCGATGTTTCCCGATTGATCAGCGTATACCGTATTGTTGGATGCATTGGTGCGGGCTTGCATGACGGCAACAAAATCAGCGTAGTTTTCTTGCTTGGTTCTGAGGTAAGACTGAGCCAGAGCATCGACAGGCCGCCACATCATAGAAGTGGCTGTCCATCGCCCATCCAAGGTATGGGTAATCGGTCCGTGGTGGGTTTTATATCGCGGAAAATCAACTTTTTTAATCGATCCATCGGGTTGTTTCACCCCAATAGATACGGTGTCCACGCGTACCGGCCTCCATTCATTCCCATAACGATACGTTAATCCTTCTTCCGTGGGGACAATTTCTTCGATATACTCATCCATAACGTCCACATAAGTCGACGTATGCATCCAGCCCATGTGCTGGTTAAATCCTTGGTAGATAAAAAATTGGCCCCAAGTGATGGCGCCATACGCGTTCAGCCCTGTTTCACTCACCAGGTGGGCTTCCCCTCGAAAGTAGAATGAAGTGTGGGGATTAATTAGGAGCATTGGATATCCTGAAGACGTCTTAGCTCCGGAGAGCGCAATGCCGTTAGATCCAGCTGGCTCCTGGGTGTCTCGTGCTTTAGGTTGGTGTACCGCCAAGGGTTCCGGCGCATGTTCATAAAAAGCAGCCAGTCGTTTTAGTGACACACGCTCCATATCACCTCCAATAGATCCTTCCGTAAAATACAGAGACATCCATGGCTCAAAACGCTTTATGGCCGATGGGGTAACTTCAGGATGACGGTATAGATAATAGTTAAGTCCATCTGCCCATCCCTGGCATAGTTCTTTCAGCCAAGCTGGGGCTGTGTTGTATTGGTCTTGAGCTTCTTGGTCCGTCATCCACAAACGCGCCCTTAGATCGCTGTACAAACCTTCGATGCCTTGAGCCTCTGCCAAGCGACCAGTGGCCGTTAAAAAATTGGTTTCTACCCGATTGAAATCATCTTCACACTGGGCATACATCAATCCAAATACCACATCAGCCTCTGTCTTCCCGTAAATGTGGGGAACGCCAAAAGTGTCCCGGATGATCTCTACTTGTTTAGCTTGTGCCCTCCACCGCAGTATTTCCGCATCAGTAGGGGCGCTTTGTGACCAACCAAAAGAACCCAACAACAAAACTGCAGTGAAAAAAAACAACTGAGTTGATCGTTGGAGGTAAGTCATCTGGGTTAGGATTCGTTAAGTACCGTTTGAATTTGGGGAGCGTGTTTTTTTATCGTAGCCTCAACCCCTGACTTGAGCGTCATTTGATTGATGCTGCATCCTGAGCAAGCACCCTCAAGACGCACGCGCACAATGGAGTCGGCCTCGATACCCACCAAACTGATATCTCCGCCATCGGACTGGAGAAATGGCCTGATTTCTTCTAGGGCCTCTTGTACTTTTTCAACGAGCTGTTCTGATGTCATCTGTATTAGTTCAAAGCCGAACATCCGGCCATGGTTGTAATTTTAATCGCTTCTGTAGGCGGTAGTGATTCATGGCGTGCTACTACCTGACGGACAGCTTCACGGGTCAACACTTCAAAAGCCTCAGCGGTTGGTCCTGATTGCTGAAGCGCCGCTGGTCTTCCTACATCACCGGCTTCTCGAATACTCTGTACCAAGGGAAGTGCTCCGATAAACGGCACCCCAAGGTCTTCAGCCAAGTGCTTAGCTCCGTCTTTCCCAAATATATAATATTTATGGTCAGGAAGCTCCTCTGGTGTAAAATAGGCCATGTTTTCAATGATTCCCAGCACAGGAACTTGGATGTTTTCCTGTTGGAACATCGCTACCCCTTTACGGGCATCAGCCAGGGCCACTTCTTGAGGGGTGCTGACTACCAATGCGCCAGTAATGGGCAAAGCCTGCATGATACTCAAGTGTATATCTCCTGTACCCGGGGGCAAATCGATCAGTAAAAAATCGAGTTCTCCCCAGTGGGCATCAAAAATTAATTGATTCAAGGCTTTGGCCGCCATAGGGCCACGCCAAATAACGGCTTGTCCCGGTTGGGTAAAAAATCCAATAGAAAGCATTTTTACTCCATGGCTTTCCACAGGCTTCATTTTGGATTTACCATCAATCATCACCGACAAAGGCTTTTCCATCACGACATCAAACATGGTAGGCATCGACGGACCGTAAATATCTGCATCTAAAAGGCCTACTTGAAAGCCCATTTTGGCCAAAGTCACTGCGAGGTTGGCCGTTACGGTAGATTTGCCTACTCCCCCTTTACCGGAGGCGATGGCGACAATATTTTTGATGCCTGGAATAGGCTTTCCTTTAATTAGGTTGGGATTGGGTGCGTTTTGAGGTACTTCTACCTTCACGTTGACCTTTACCTTTAATTTTTGGTCTACTTCGGCGTGAATCACTTGCATCACAGATACTTCGGTTTTCTTACGCGCTTGTAGGGTTGGGTTGTCAATCACCACATCGACGACTACCTCATCGCCAAAAACGACAACATTGGTCACTGCTCCGCTTTCCACCATGTTTTTTCCTTCGCCTGGCGCTGATATTTTGGTCAACGCATCCAGCACCGCTTGTTTTGTGGTTTTCATGTCTGCCTATTTTAGGCGCAAAGATACGATTTAACCTTCAGAAGATAAAGCGTGACTAGGATCCCAAAAGTGCTCGTTAAAGTGCGTTATTTGGTCGTTCTGAACCAATATTCCCTCGCTTTCTAATAGTTGCTGCATGAGGTTGGTCCCCCCAAAATGATGTTTTCCGGTAAGCATCCCCAAACGATTGACCACCCGGTGGGCCGGTACATCCGAAAGATTGTGTGCCGCATTCATGGCCCAGCCAACCATGCGGGCACTGCCCCGAGCACCTAAAAAAGCAGCAATGGCGCCATAAGAAGTAACGCGCCCGTAGGGTACCTGGCGCACAACGGTGTAAACGCGCTCAAAAAAAGAAGTAGTCTCTGAACTGTACTGGGTCAAAACAATCGGTATATCGCCAACAGCATTAATAAGACCATTAACGCTCCAAGCCAATGGTTAAATCTTCTGGGTATTTGGTTGGGGTCGGCCAGGAGTTTTTGAAAAAACTCGATGTACAAATACAGCAAAAAGCCCGTCCCAAGTGATGCCGCCATCATAAATACAGTAATGTCCTCAGGAGCAAAAAAAATCCAACCTGAAGCACGCCACATGGCGTGAAGTCCCACGTAATAAGGAATGGTCAGCATATTGGCCAGCGCCATGCCAAAACCCTTCCAAAAGCTGTATTTTTTCTTAAAATTGATGCCTTCCATGGGGTTTTTCTGGGTGGGTGCGCTAAAAAAATAAACAGCCAATACAGCAAACATACCCACCGCAAACCAGAGCATCCAGCGAAGTAATTCTGGATTTCGGGCGACGTATCGGGCAATCCAAACGGCGATACCTGATTGAATAATCACAGCGGACATCACGCCTAGCCCAAACATGTAGGCATACGTCTTTCCCTGTCTGACTCTGGTTTTAGCCGCATTGAGATTCAACAAACCTGGGGGAGCCGAAGCCATAAAGGCGGCGGAAAAGGTGGAGAAAAACAAGAGCAACAAATGAGTCATCTAGGGAATAAAGCGCATATAGGTGATTGGGGTGCCCAAGGCCAGATACTGTGCCTCGTAAAAGGTTTGAATCTCCAATACCTCAGCTGGACTGCCTTCATTGCGATAAACATGGTGGTTAGCATATTCGATTTCCAAGCCCAAACCGAAACAGAGTCCCAGGGTATATCCGTGTAAAAAGGCAGAATCTGTCTTTAAGTGTACGGGGGCTCCTGGTATGAGTATTTTTTTATACTTAGCCAAAAAAGCGGGATTGGTCATCCGGTGTTTGGTGCGTTTAAATTTGATTTGTGGATCTGGGAAGGTAATCCAGATCTCTGCAATGCTCTGGGCAGCAAACACCAAATCAATCAACTCAATCTGGGTCCGCACAAAGGCGACATTCTTTAAACCGCTTTCATGAGCCGTTTTGGCCCCACGCCAAAAACGAGCTCCCTTGATGTCCACCCCGATGTAGTTGATGTTTTTATGGCGCTTGGCCAGACCGATGGTGTATTCTCCCTTTCCGCAACCCAGCTCCAGCACTATGGGGTGATCGTTGCCAAAAAATGAGGACCAATACCCTGGCTGGGCGTATTGGCCTGTTAAAATCTCTTCCCGCGTAGGCTGTAACACATGGGCAAATCCCTCGTTCTCCCTAAACCTCTTTAATTTGTTTTTACTTCCCAAAGTTTACTTCTTTTCTTGATGTTTTTCCAGGGTAAAGGAAAACTCAGACCCCACCCCCAAAACACTTTCTACATATATTTTTTCTCCGTGGGCCTCAATGATGTGCTTGACAATCGACAAGCCCAATCCGGAGCCCCCTTCCTTTCTGCTGCCGCTTTTGTCTACCCGGTAAAAGCGTTCAAACAAACGGGGGATGTGCTCTTTAGCTATCCCTTCGCCGTTATCTGTGATGCGTATGATGACTTTGCTCTTGACTAAATCCTCGATACTTACTTCTATGGTGCCGTCCTCATGGCCATATTTAATGGCATTGACAATCAAATTGGTCAATACCTGCTGGATTTTCTCTGCATCAGCCCAAACAAAAATGGGCTGTTGGTATTCCATATCAAAGGTGAGCGTAATATTTTTTTTGGATGCGCGCATCTCCAGCATCTCAAAAACAGACTTAACTAGATCAACTGCATCAAACGCCTCCGGCTCTACAGTTAGGTTCCCGGCTTCAAACTTGGTGATTAAATCAAGGTCTTTGATAATATAAGCTAGGCGATCAACCCCTTTAGCTGCTCGCTGAAGGTACTTTTTTGCTACTTTTTTATCGTCAACTGCCCCGTCCAGCAAGGTTAATATATATCCTTGTATCATGAATAAAGGGGTCTTCAATTCATGGGAAATATTGCCTAAAAAATCTTTGCGGTATTGCTCACGGACTTTTAAACCATCGATTTCCAACTTCTTTTCTTGGGCAAACTTTTCAATTTCTGCCGTTAAGGTTTTCATATCTGTGGTTACTGGGCCCGTGTTGATCGCGCTTGACTGTAGAATCGTCAAATCATCGTATAACTTCTTGATCCTTGAATAAATGAATTGTTCAATCCGCCACTGAATAATCACGAAGGTCAGCACAAAAGAAATCAGCGCAAAGGCCCCCAACGACAGCATCATCTGAGCGCTCCAAGAATCAAACAAAAAGCCCACCAAAAAGGTGAGCAAAGCAGAGATCAACAGGGATGTAATCGCCGCAAATCGATACGGCTTTCTGAGTTTTTGAGACATTTATAAATGGAACTTATACCCTACTCCTTTGACCGTTTTGAAGTAGTCATCGCCTATTTTTTCGCGCAATTTTCGGATGTGTACATCGATGGTTCTACCGCCTACCACTACTTCATTACCCCAAACGGTATCGAGTATGGCTTCTCTTTTAAATACTTTGTTCGGCTTGGAGGTCAACAGGGTGAGCAACTCAAATTCTTTTCTGGGAAGTATTAGTTCTTTATCCTTAACCAATACTTTGTATTCTTCTCGGTTGATGGTGATGTCGCCTACGACATATAGATCACCTAACTCTTCTTGTACATTGGTCAGATTAACCCGTCTGAGCAAGGACTTTACCTTACTGACCAACACCTTAGGCTTAATCGGTTTAGTGATGTAATCATCCGCACCGGCATCAAATCCTGCCACTTGAGAATAGTCCTCTCCTCTAGCTGTAAGGAATGCAACTAGTGTGTGGGCCAATTCTGGCGTATTCCTAATCGCTTCACAGGCTTCAATTCCATCCATTTCTGGCATCATCACATCGAGTATGATGAGGTGTGGCTTCTTTTTCTTAGCTTTTTCTAGGGCCTCAACCCCATTGTTGGCCGTGTACACCTTATACCCCTCAGCCGTCAAGTTGTAGGAAACGATCTCCAAAATATCCGGCTCATCGTCTACTAAAAGTATTTTGATCTCAGCTTCGTTCATGTCTTTGCCTGTAAATTAGGTCAAATGTAGCGATAATTGATTTAAGCTGAACCCACTTAACATTGATTTAAACTGGGAAACAATAATCTAACACGCTTAAAGTCAAGAAGATGAGGGACTAAGCGTTTTTTTGGGGGCTTGAACACCTTAGATTAACATAAGGCTCACATTTTAATCAAAATTTGATAACGTCAAAAAAACATGGGTTTGCTCCCCTACCCGATAAATTTGCGGAAAACAAAAATAACCATCATGAAAAAAATTATTGCTTCACTAGGTATTTTAACCGCACTCTTCGTCTCTTGTACAGACAGCGAGGATATCATTGAACCGATTGTTACCGTGGCTCCAACAGTAACAGCTCCTTCAGGTACTATTTCTGTACAACAAGGAAACGCACAAGATGTCACCTTTACAGTGATTACAGACGGAGGATTTAAATCAGCTGCAGTAACTGCTTCAGGAGGAACTGCCTCTATTAAATCACAACCCACCGCCGGAGATAAATCCGGTTCTGTCGTTGTGGAATTTACCGCAGGGAATACGGCAGGCGCAGGTACCGTTGAACTAACAGTAACCGATAATGAAAACAGATCAGACAAAGACACTGCCGTAATGAACGTAGCCCTTCAGGTAGTGGTTCCTGACTATGAAACAGTGGGTACTGGAAGTGTTTACTACATTTCTTCCAACAAAACTTGGACAGCTGATCGCATGTGGATTATGAGTGGTAAAGTAGTTGTTCAAAACGGCGCCACCCTGACTATTGAGCCAGGTACTATCATCAAAGCAGAAAATAAAACTGGAGCAGATGCTACTGCACTAATTATCGCTAAAGGCGGAAAAATCAACGCCGTAGGTACCGCAGCAAGCCCTATTATTTTTACTTCGGTTTTAGATGATATTAACTACCAAGATACTGACCTAAAAGGTTCAACACTGACACATACCAACCAATCACTTTGGGGAGGATTAATTGTCTTGGGTAATGCTTCCGTGGGTGTTTCTGGTGGAACAGCCAACATTGAGGGTATCCCTGCGCTTCCATTCTCTCAGTACGGAGGGACAAACGACGCGGACAACTCTGGAAAAATTCAATACGTATCTATTCGCCACTCAGGAGCTGAACTTGCTCCAGGTAATGAGCTACAAGGACTTACCCTAGGTGGAGTAGGTTCAGGTACCACGATTGACCATATCGAAATTGTGGCCTCTGGGGATGATGGTGTTGAAATATTTGGAGGAGCTGTTAACCTAAGTGACCTACTTGTTTGGGCACAAGGCGATGACGGAATCGACATTGACCAAGCCTATAAAGGTACCATAAGCAACGCGATGGTTATTCTTGGGGATGATTCTGACACAGGTCTGGAAATCGATGGGACAGAGGACAGCACCAGAGCTATCGACGGAACATATACCTTACAAAACGTCACTGTACTAGGATCTGCTACAGCGGCTTCTGGAAAAAATAGATATGCTGATTGGAAATCTGGGGCGACTGGACACAATAGAAACATCGTATTCAAAGGCTTCCCTGCTGGAAGATCTATTAAAACAATCAACGCCTCTACCTATGGTGGCGCGGCAACTGCACCTGTAGCTGTTAAACTAACCTTTGAAAACATTGACTTTATCACGGCTGATACGGAGGCCACTGTGTTAGGCGCTAACACTCATGTCACAGATTTCGCTACATGGGGTCAAATATTGGCTAGTCAAGTAACTGGAACTGGGGCCAATGCCACCCCATTTGAAAACTGGACTTGGTATGCCAATAAATAAGTAAAATCTTGACTTATTAGTAATAATGGATTAATGTTCCCTTTACATTGCCATGGTACGTTTGCCCGAAGATTTAAACCCTTCGGGCAAACTATTTTTATGAGACATTATTTATTACTTATTGCCATAATTTTCAGCTCATTAACCCAAGCTCAAAAGCTCACTGGAACCATCATTGATGGGGAATATAATGAGCCATTGGCTTTTGCCAATGTTGTCGTGAAGGGAACCAGTCAGGGTACCACCTCTGACTTTGAGGGCAAATATACCTTGGACGTACCTGAAGGAACCTACACCCTTCAATTTTTCTATTTGGGATATGAAACCAAAGAAATCAGCGGAGTAGTTATGACTGCTGGTAAACTGACAGAAATAGACGTTGTGTTACAACCTACCTCAAATCAACTCGATGAAGTGGTGGTGGTCACCTCAGCACGCCAAAACTCTGAAACAGCCATATTAAACGTTCAAAAAAGATCGGTCAACCTGATGGATGGTTTGTCTGCGCAGAGCATTAAAAAAGTAGGAGACAGTGATTTAGCTGGGGCGATCAAACGCGTACCAGGTGTATCTATTCAAGGAGGCAAATACGTATACGTACGGGGTCTGGGAGACAGATATTCGAAAACACTGCTCAACGGACTTGAAGTGCCTGGACTAGATCCGGACAAAAACACCCTTCAAATGGATATTTTTCCCACAAACCTGATTGAAAACATTTTGGTCAGCAAGTCAGCTAGTGCGGATTTGCCTGCCGACTTTTCAGGTGGGGTCGTGGACATTGTCACCAAAGACTTTTCGGCAGTACCCGAATACACCATCAACGCATCGGTTAACTATAATCCGAGTATGCACTTCAACCCTAATTACATCAGAGACCGAAGAAGCAATACGGACTATCTCGGCTTTGACGATGGATACAGAGATCTGCCCTTAGATCCACAGACCAACATCCCCAATGCCATCAAAAACAATCCCGAGAGCGCTTTACTACCGGGTCTTACCCGTAGTTTTACCCAAAGAATGGGTGCCAAAGACGTATCCAACCAGATGAACTTCTCCCTTGGGGGAACCGCCAGCAATCAATACAACCTAGAAAATGGGCATAGTATTGGGTTTATTGCGTCTTTAGGGTATAAATATGAAACGACTTTTTATGAGGACTTCTTCAACGGAAGCGCGATCAATCAATTTCAGAAACTAGAGCCTTTTTTCAGTCAACAAGGCAAGGCGGGTACTGAAAATGTATTGATGAGCGGACTTGCGGGTATCTCCTACAAAACACAGCGCTCTAAGTATAAACTCAATGCGTTGTATTTGCAAAATGGTGAGTCTAATGCAATACAGGCAGACTATGAGGACTTTATTGAAAACCCATACCTAGGGACCGGGGAATTGCTGACCTACACGGAGCGCAACATCACGTCTATTCCAGTTTCAGGAAAACACAGTATTGGGGATAAAGGCGATCAGTTGGAGTGGAAAGTTTCCTACACCATGGCTACTGTAGCTGACAAAGACTTTAGAAGAACGGTATTCCAAACCGATGAAGACAAAAGCTATTTTTCACTGAGTTCAAACACCACCAATTTTCCTACCCGTTTTTGGAGAAATCTAGATGAAAATGTGCTCACAGGAAGAATTGACTACACCAAAGATTGGACATTGGGTAGCAAAGAGCACAAAACTAAACTCGGGGTTGGTTACACCGATAAGAGTAGGGATTTCAACACATTCAACTACACCATTGGATTTAAAGGAGATGCCAACAGATTTGGCGGAGATGCCAATCAAATCTTGGGGACCAACAATGTATGGACACCAGCTACAGACCAAGGGTCTTACGTAGTGGGTAATTACCAAATATCAAATCAATACCAATCAACCAGTGCCAATAAGTCTGCGTATCTCTCTGATGAGATCAGATTTAGCGCCTTATTTAAAGCGGTGTTAGGTGTTCGTTTTGAATCATTTACCCTACAATACACAGGTCAAAACCTGGTTGGTGATGTCTACAACAACGCGACGTTTATTGACAAAAAAGATTTCTTTCCTTCAGCCAATTTGATCTACTCCCCACAGGAAAACCAAAATATCCGTTTGTCCTATGCTAAAACCACAGCTAGGCCTTCGTTTAAAGAAGCTTCAGCCATTACGCTATACGACCCGATTACCGAGCGTTTTTTCTTGGGAAATCCGGATCTAAAACCCTCGTATATCGATAACTTAGATGTTCGTTTTGAGCAATATGGCGAGTCCGGTAACTTTTTCGCTGTCAGCGCATTTGCCAAGTTATTCAAAGACCCCATTGAAATTAATGCGGTGAACTTAAATGA
>JBEAQS010000159.1:0-4252 GCA_041163765.1 Bacteroidota bacterium
GGCAAAATCCACATCTATTGTGGCGATATGGACAACTACTACCTCAACAATGCGGTATATCTGGTGGAGGACTTTTTGGAAAAAACCAAGAACCCTTATTACGCGGGGGAAGTGGACTACGGAGATGGGGCGATTCACTGCTGGAACGGCGATCAAGAGAATCCGCTTTATATTTCCAGGCTGCGGTACAACACGATGTATGTGCCCAAAATCATGAACATCATCAAAAAAAGTGCCCCAGCAGGAGCGGACTTAAAGAGTTGGGTATACTAGTCAAACTGACATGTGTCCATAAAAAAACCCGCAAAAAGCGGGTTTTTTGTTGTGGTCCCACACGGGCTCGAACCGTGGACCTACTGATTATGAGTCAGTTGCTCTAACCAGCTGAGCTATGGGACCGGGCCTGCAATATTACTATCAAATTTCTAGTGATACAAATAAATATTTATGCCACAGGGATAAAGCGCTATTGGTAGCTGCATAGTTCCATCAACACCCCTTGGTTTTCTCGGGGGTGGAAAAACTGAACGTATTTGCCTTTGGCACCCAAGGTGGGCGCAGGCGTCAATGGTTGTAACCCCAGATCGGTCAGTCGCTTAATTTCAGATAAATACTGTTCTTTAGGAACCAAATAAGCGATGTGGTGTAGTCCCGGGCCCTTTTTTTCCAAAAACTTAGTGATGGGGCTGTTTACTCCAAAAGGAGACAGCAATTCTAGGGAGGCGGTTGGGGTCGTAAAAAACGCGACCGATACCCCTTGGGCCTCTAAAGTTTCGAGGTGGCCTGGGCCTTGGCCAAAAACAGATGTATAGTGCGCTATAGCCTCAGAAAGATCCGGTACGGCAATGCCGATATGGTCAACGGGAAATGGACTTGGAGGTATCATGGGCCTGTGATAAGCAATGCAGCAACAAGATACCCATATTCTGCGTATTTTTGGCGCATGGAAGAAACCCAAAGACAGAAAAAAGTAGGAGGTGTCCTTCAAGCGGACTTAGCAGATGTGCTGCAAAGAGCGGCTTCAGATGGAGGAATGCAAGGAGTGTTAATTTCGGTGACCAAAGTTCGGGTAACCACAGACCTCTCCGTTGCCAAAGCGTATTTAAGTGTTTTTCCTGAAGATAAAGGCCCTGAATTATTGGCCGGTATTCGCTCAAACCAACCCTTGATTCGCAAAGAACTAGCGGCACGCACCAGACATCAGTTGAGAAAGATGCCGGAGTTGATGTTTTATATCGACGACACCTTGGCCTATTTGGATAAAATTGATCAGCAGCTCAAAGGAGCTGACAATCCAATCGCCCACCCTGAATTGCTCGATAAGCGCAAAAAAATATAGGTGAACGTTCCTGGGTACATCGCACGTCGCTATCTTCTGGCTAAAAGCAGACAAACTGCCGTTAACCTGATCAGCGCGGTTACCCTATTGGTCGCTTTAATTGGTTCCGCCTCCCTTTTTGTGGTGCTGTCTGGGTTTTCTGGGCTTAAAGAATTCAGCATCGCCTACACAGAAATGACCGATCCGGACCTCAAAGTCCTGCCCATTAAAGGCAAATACCTGACAGATGTCCCGGCTCTTACCGCTAAAATTAATGGCCTTAAAGGCGTTGCAGCCTCGGCTCCAGAACTGGAGGAACGGGTGTACTTGACCCATGGAGAAAAAAGTCAAACCGCCTGGATCAAAGGGGTGGCACCCAACTGGCCCGAAGTCATTCCTATTGAAAAAAATCTTTACCTGGGCGACTGGGATGTTGAAGGGGTAGGTATTCTAGGACTCGGACTCGCCCAAACTCTTGGGGTAACTGTAGGGCCTTACAGCCAACCTGTCGGGGTGTTGGTGCCCAAACCGCTCAAAAAGGGCGCGCTGTCCACCACAGCCCCCTATGAACAAGGTTTTTTAACCCTGTCGGCTGTATATGCCGTCGATGCGGATTGGGACCAAAAATACTTGATCACAGACCTTCGTTGGGTGCAAGCTTTATTGGGTCGCGATCCTGAACAGGCTACTGGGATTTCCATTAAACTCAACAAACAGGGAATTCAAGACCCTGAATACTGGGCTCAGCAGATCCAACAATGGGCTCCAGATCAATACACGGTCAAGACGCGAATACAGCTCAATTCCGCGCTCTACAAGATGCTGAACACCGAATACGCCGCCACTTACGGCGTGTTTACCCTGGTGCTGATCATCGCTTTATTTAACCTGGTGGGCGCTATGATTACCATTATTCTGGACAAACGACAAAACGCGGACACCTTGTTTGCCCTTGGGCTTTCGTCGCGCGACATACAAAGAATATACCTGATTCAAGGTATTGGCCTGTCTGTCCTCGGAGGATTAGGTGGGCTGGTACTCGGTAGCGCACTCATCGGATCCCAACTCTATTTCGGGTGGTTGGAAATCGGTGCTGGACTGGCCTATCCCGTTGCCTTTGAGTGGAAAAACTTCTTGTTGGTGGTGGTGACTATCTCTGTGCTAGGCAGCATTACTTCTTGGGTAGCCAGCAGACGTGCCGCACGGGTAAATTCATAGATACTTAAGCACACGTAGAAGGCCTGTACGTATCCTGCTCGTTCGGTCTGTCTCCGAACTTGGGCAACCAATCTGGGTCTACCTCCCGTAGAATATCTTCAAACACGGCAAACACATCTGCTGAATCATCGCTGCTCACCAAGCGTGAACGGTATGGTTTAAAGTGTTGAATACCTCTAAAATAATTGGTGTAGTGTCTTCTGGTTTCAAAAACACCTAGCCGTTCTCCCTTCCAGTCAATGGACATTTCGAGGTGTCTTTTGGCCACGGCTACACGCTCTTCCAAGGTGGGCGGGGCCATGTGCGTACCGGTCTCAAAAAAATGTTTACACTCCCTAAAAAACCACGGATACCCGATGCTGGCACGTCCAATCATGGCCCCGTCCAAACCGAGTTCATCGCGCATAATCATCGCTTTTTCAGGGGTGTCTACGTCTCCGTTGCCAAAGATAGGAATGTGTATTCTCGGGTTGTTTTTCACCCGGGCAATCGGCGCCCAATCGGCTTGACCTTTGTACATCTGAGCTCGCGTGCGACCGTGGATCGACAGGGCTTTGATGCCCACATCTTGTAATCGCTCAGCGACCTCTTCGATATAAATGCTGTTTTCGTCCCACCCCAAACGCGTTTTCACCGTCACCGGCAAATGCGTTTGTTTCACAATCGCCTCGGTGAGTTTCACCATCAGGGGAATATCTTTCAAAATACCAGCCCCCGCATTTTTAGACACCACTTTTTTCACGGGGCAACCAAAATTAATGTCGATGATATCCGGCCCAGACGCCTCAACGATCTCCACTGCTTGGGTCATCGAATCGAGTTCCGCCCCAAAAATTTGGATGCCCACAGGGCGCTCTTTCTCGTAAATATCCAATTTTTGTCGGCTTTTGGCCGCGTCTCGGATCAACCCCTCGGAAGAAATAAATTCGGTGTAGACCAAATCGGCCCCCTGTTCTTTGCAGAGCGCGCGAAAGGGCGGGTCGCTCACATCCTCCATAGGGGCGAGCAAAAAAGAAAAGTCGGGGAGTTGTATGTCGCCGATTTTAGCCATAGCAGAACCCGTTGGGGTTTAGTCGTTCAATTTCAACACCGCCATAAATGCCTGCTGTGGAATCTCCACATTGCCGACTTGGCGCATGCGTTTCTTACCTTTTTTCTGTTTCTCGAGCAGCTTGCGCTTGCGGGAAATATCTCCCCCGTAACACTTGGCGGTTACGTCTTTGCGCAAGGCCTTGATCGTTTCTCTAGAAATGATTTTGGCTCCGATCGCTGCTTGAATTGGAATGTCAAACTGCTGGCGCGGGATCAGCTCTCTGAGCTTCTCACACATGCGTCTGCCGATGTTCTCCGCATTGTCAAAGTGGATCAAGGCAGAAAGCGCATCCACCGGTTGACTATTCAACAAGATATCAACGCGCACCAACTTGGAAGTGCGCATACCGATAGGCGCGTAATCAAAGGACGCATACCCCTTGGAAACTGTTTTTAAGCGGTCGTAAAAATCAAATACGATTTCCGCGAGCGGCATGTCAAACGACAGCTCAACCCGGTCTGTAGTCAGGTAGGTTTGGTTGGTGATCAATCCGCGTTTGTCAATACACAGGGACATAATGTTGCCCACAAAATCAGACTTGGTGATGATGGTCGCTTTGATATACGGTTCTTCTACGTGATCCAAAGTAGAGGGGTCTGGAAGATCGGTAGGGTTGTTGACGA
>JBEAQS010000160.1:0-3892 GCA_041163765.1 Bacteroidota bacterium
TGCCTTTGGATACCTTGGTTTCGATTAAAGAAGACGCTGAGGCTTTGCTAATTTTTGACGCCCATGGACCGACGACTCAGGTTGATTTATCCGGACATCGGTTCCGGGTGCATTGGCTTGATATGATGGATTGGCTGCCTTATATCGATGTGTTAAAGATGAATTTGGAGGAGTCTCTGTACTGTTATTACGCTCCGGGTGAGGTGGGAGACTACGACTCAGGTCAACGCGATCATCTAGCAGCCTTGGCCGAAGTGGTTTTAGGTGCCGGTGTGCAACATCTGTACGTGACTTTGGACAGCGATGGCTGCCAGTGGTTCACTAGGGTGGACGGAGTGATTCAGTCTGTATTTGTGCCTGCTTATCCAGTGGATCATGTGGTGGATACCACGGGGTGTGGGGATTCATTTGCCGGAGGATTGGCCTTTGGGTTTGGGCGTTTTGGTGATCCGCTTTTAGCGGCTCAATATGCCAATTTATTGGGGGCCATGCGCACCCAAGGAAAAACCTTTGAGGTATTTCACGATTTTGAAACGACCGAGCGCATGCGAAAGGAATACTACGGGGCTAAAGAGTCCTAAAGTATTCCAAAATAGTTCTGGCCTGATCTTCAGTAAGGTTTAGGTTGGTCATGGGGGAGCCATTAAACTCCATAAATAATTCTTGGGCCAATGGATCTTTTTGAACCATCTGATCCGGATTGAGTATCATGTTCATCACCCATACTGGATTTCTGCGCTGAAGCACCCCGGCCAGGGAGGGACCAATAAATTTGCGGTCTGCTCGATGGCAGGCGTGGCATTTTTGTTCAAACAACTGTCTGCCCTGTTCAGCCCATTGCGGGTCTAAGGTGTTGAGCTCCACGGATTCGATGGGGCCGGCACCTAGTTGATCCAATGCTATGCGCGTGGAAGCTGGATCGTCTTTAGCCACGCGTTCAGGGCTGTCTTTTTGTGCAGCTCGTTGCAGGGAAAAAGCGGGCTTTTGATCCGTTGTTGGGTTGTTTGATCTGTTGCTACAACCTAAAGCATAAAACATAGCTAGGGGGAGTAGGTAAAGAAGGAGGTGGCGCATCATGTGTGTGTGAAGTAATTTATTGGTTATATTTAAAACAGAACAATTTAGTTTTTTTTCTATGAAAAAATTACCGTTTATAGGCCTTCTTTTTGGGGCCGTGATGAGTTTAATGGCCCAAAATGTCCAAGAGGATTTAAGCGCTGCCGTTTACCGCAATATCGGGCCCTTTCGAGGTGGCCGAGCCAATGGGGTAGCTGGAGTTTCCAACGATATGTTGACGTATTACATGGCCTCAACTGGGGGTGGGCTTTGGAAGACCACCGACGCGGGACACCGCTGGACCAATGTGTCTGACGGCTACTTTAAAACCGGTTCAGTTGGTGCGGTCACTGTATCAGAGAGCCACCCAGAAGTCGTTTATGTCGGTATGGGGGAGCATGCTCCCAGGGGCGTCATGACTTCCTATGGCGATGGGGTGTACAAGTCCATCGATGGAGGTAAAACATGGAAACACCTAGGTCTTACCCTAACCCGTCACATTGCGCGAATCATTGTCCACCCGACCAATCCGGATTGGGTGTGGGTGGCCGCTCAAGGGGCCCTGAACGGGCCGAGTGCTGAGCGCGGTATTTACCGATCTACGGATGGTGGAGCTACGTGGACTCAGGTTTTGTATATCAACAGCACCACAGGGTGTAATGATTTATCCATCGACGTGCACCATCCCGAGGTGTTGTACGCTTCTATGTGGGACCACGAGCGCAAGCCTTGGGTGGTGCGTTCAGGGGGACCTGGGAGCGGTTTGTATAAATCGGTGGATTCCGGAAAAACTTGGGAAAAAATAGAAAATGGCCTACCCCAGGAGAAAGGCAAAATGTCCATCGCCGTTTCCCGGGCGGACTCAGATTGGGTATACGCCCTGGTAGAGAGCGATACGTATGCGGAAAAGGGCGGATTGTTCTTGTCCGAAGATGCCGGAGGCAGTTGGCGCAAAGTCAGCGGAGACCACCGACTGATTCAAAGAGCTTGGTACTACATCGAGGTTTTCCCCGATCCCAACAACCGAGAGGTAGTGAATGTACTTAACGCCTCGTACCTGCAGTCCAAAGATGCTGGTTCAACCTGGTCGCGTATCGATGCTTACCACGGAGACTACCACGATTTGTGGATCAATCCTGCCAATTCCAAGAATATGGCGGTGGCCGATGATGGCGGGGTGTCCATCACGTTTGACGGTGGAGCGCACTGGACTGATCAAGAGAACATGCCGACCGCCCAGTTGTACCGGGTAGCTGTCGATGATTTATGGCCGTACAACGTTTATGCAGGTCAGCAAGACAACACCTCGTTGCGCATCGCCAGCTTGGCCTTGGGCAGTGGAGGCATAGACCAAAGGCATTGGCAATATGCGGCTGGTGGAGAGAGTGCCTTTTTGGCGTTTGACCCGAAGAATCCAACCAAAACGATGGGGGGTAGTTATTTAGGTTCTATCGATGTGGTGGACATGAAGACATTGGCCGGGACCAACATCATGATTGAGCCGATTCAATACTTAGGGCTGGAGGCCCGTCAAATGAACTATTTGTTTAACTGGAATGCACCCATCATCCGTTCTGTGCACGAGGAAAACACCTATTACCACGGGGCACAGTATGTGTTGCGCACCCGGGATGAAGGTCATTCTTGGGACGTTATTTCAGGAGATCTGACCAGAAACCAAGACGATAAACAAGGCAATGGAGGTATTCCCTACACCAACGAGGCCGTCGGGGCAGAGAACTACGGAACCCTGAGCTACATCATTGAATCTCCTCACCAGGCGGGTGTGATTTATACGGGTAGCGATGATGGATTGGTCCACATCACCAAGGACGGGGGTGCCACCTGGACCAACATCACCCCCAAGGGACTTCCAGAAACGTTGATCAATGCTATTGAGGTATCACCTCACGAGCCAGGCACGGTGTATATCGCCACCACGCGGTATAAATTTAATGACTTCACTCCAGGGCTTTATGTGTCCAAAGACTACGGTAAAACCTGGAAAAACATTTCCAGTGGTATTCCCCAAGGGGCGTACACCCGAGTGGTGCGTGAAGATCCAGTGCGCAAAGACTTGTTGCTGGCCGGCACAGAACTCGGTGTGTATGTGTCTTTTAATGGGGGTGCTCAATGGCAACCTTTTCAGTTAAACCTACCCGTTGTACCTGTTACCGATTTGTTGATCAAACACGGGGACATGGTTCTGGCTACCCAAGGGCGTTCTTTCTGGATTTTTGACGACATGCCGCTCTTGCGCCAGTACGCGCCAGGAAAATCGGCCAAGTTGTTTACGCCTGAGCCAGCCATCATCGGCAATTGGTACAGCGGTATGAACGCCAAAATCCCCTCGGGAACCGATGATTTTGCCGGAGTCAATCCGGCCAATGGGGTAGTGCTTTACTACCAGCTCCCTGAATTAAACCCAGAAGACGAAATTACGTTGGAACTCAGGGATGCCCAAGGAGTTTTGGTCCGTTCGTTTAGTTCCAAGGACGATAAAACCTTTGTGCCCTACGAGGGTTACCCATCAAAAGCTCCTGTGCTGGATAAAAACAAAGGGTTGAATCGCTTTGTTTGGGACATGCGCTATCCCCACCTAGAAGGGGTGCCGGCCGTTTATATTGAAGCGAGTTTTAGGGGACATAAAGCTGTGCCGGGGAGCTATAGCGCTACGTTGTTGGTGGGCAATCAAACCCTGACAGTGCCTGTTGAAATCAAGCCCAACCCACACTACGAAACCACGGCAGCACATTATGCCGACTACCACGAATTTATGACCAGCGCTGAAGCTACTTACAACCAAATGACCCAGCAGGTCAACCGATTGTATGCG
>JBEAQS010000161.1:0-9391 GCA_041163765.1 Bacteroidota bacterium
GCCATATATGTGGGAAAGAGCAGATGGTCAAACCATTGTGCAACACGATTTTTTCAAGCCTCACATCCGTTTTTCAGCGACACTTCCTATGGATGATGACGCTTTGCCAAATTGGTATCGCGAGCGCGCCCAGCACCCACTACCTGAAGATCCGCAAGAAACGGTATTGGCCCAAAAAAAACTGTTTGATCAGGCGTTTGCCTCACTAGTGCAGGATCATGGCCCGGTACACTTGAATCTTCCTTTTGAAGAACCTCTGTATGCCACTCAGCCGACTACGGAAACAGTGCTGGTTAAGGCTGATCCACCCCACAGCCCAAAGGTTGCTCCTGAAATTTGGGAGTTATTCTTACAAGATTGGCAAAATTCGAGCCGCACCATGGTATTGGTAGGCATGGATTTATCCAGTCAAGAGCATCAATCAGCTATGGCTTGGTTGGCGGAACATCCTGGAGTTTTGGTAGTTACTGAAAACACCTCAAACCTTCACCATCAGTACGCCATTGATGCGATTGACCAATTAATCGGCCCCATGGAATTGAGCACTCAGTCATCTGCCTGGATGGCCGAACTTCAACCAGATCTATTAATCACCTGGGGGGGACCAGTCGTATCGAAAAAAATAAAGCAGTTTTTGCGCATCCACTCGCCCAAGCAGCATTGGCATGTGGGTAGTACCCCTGCCTTTGACACCTATTTTTGCGGAGTACATACATTGCCGATCAGTCCAAAAATGTTGATTGAGCGATTAGTGGATGTGCCTTTTGGAACGGGCGACTATGCGCAGCTTTGGAGACAACGCTATCGAGCTATCGCTCAGGTGGCTAGTGCATATCGATCTACAATGGCCTTCTCAGACTTTTGGGTGTACCATCAGTTTATTCACTTCCTAGATAAACCCTATACAATTCACTGGGCCAATAGCTCAGTGATTCGATATGCTCAATTAATTGATAAACCAAATTATTTGAGAGCGTACAGCAATCGGGGTACCAGTGGTATCGAGGGTAGTAGCTCAACTGCCGTTGGAGGCTCACTGGCCAGCGAAGCCCCCACCATTTTAGTCACGGGTGATTTAAGTTTTTTCTACGACAGCAATGCTTGGTGGAACGATATTTTGCGGCCAGATTTAAGGATTTTATTGGTCAATAACGGAGGTGGGGGCATTTTTAGAATCCTTCCTCAAGCGATTGATATGCCCGGTTTTACCGAACACGTTGAAACTAAACACCAGCGAACTGCCGCTGCTTTAGCTGCGGCCTACCAAATAGGGTATCGGTCGGCCTCTGATGCCTCTGAGTTCCTCTCAGCTTGTCCTGCCTGGTTAGCACCCAGCGAAAGACCTCAATTGCTCGAGGTGTTTACCGATCCCGAGACCAACGACCAAATCCTTAAAGATTATTTTACTACCCTTGCTAAATTCATTGAATCATGATTGTACTCGGCACATTAAATACCTTAACGATCCTCAGAGAAACTAGTGTAGGGTTGTTTTTAGGAGATGAAGAAGGCACGGATATCCTGTTGCCCAACAAATACGTGCCTTTGCACTATGATCTTGGTGATTCTATTTCTGTATTTTGTTATTTAGATCACGAAGAAAGACCAGTAGCCACCACGCTTACACCCTTTGTGATGCGAAATCAGTTTCAATTGCTCAGAGCGGTAGAGGTCAATCAAATAGGCGCATTTATGGACTGGGGTCTGGAAAAGCATTTGTTTGTACCCTTCAAAGAACAACGCCAAAAAATGACTGCGGGACAGTCTTATGTAGTTTATTGTTATCTAGATGAAAAGTCATTCCGTTTAGTTGGATCCAACAAAATTGATAAATTTTTGTCCAACGAAGGTATTTCGTACTCCGTCGGCACCTGCGTCAATGTGTTGATTTCCAGAAAGTCAGATTTGGGATGGGACGCCATTATCGATCACAAGCACAAAGGCTTGTTGTATGAAAATGAGGTGTTTACGCCACTGCATGTGGGTCAAGAGACTACGGCATACATCAAACACCTCAGACCGGATGGGAAAATCGATTTACAACTTAAACCTATTGGTGTTGAAGCTTTGGCTCCTGCTGCTGAACTTATTTTGAAGCACTTGTCTGAACACGGAGGAACCATGCCTTATGGGGATTTTTCCACTCCTGAGGAGCTGCAAACTGTTTTTCAGATGAGTAAGAAAACGTTCAAAAAAGCCTTAGGCACGTTGTATAAAGACAAAAAAGTAACCCTTTCTCCTGATGGAACCCAACTCATATAATTCTAAGGGTTTGTTGTATTGGATCAGGGCTGCGCGGTTGCGGACTCTGCCACTATCTATTTCAGGAATATTAGCTGGATCTGGCTGGGCGGTCATCCAAGGCTCATTTCGCGGATCCATTTTTGTGAGCGCCTTGTTAACGACTGTTTTTTTTCAAGTGCTCTCGAATTTTGCCAATGATTACGGTGACGGTGTCAAGGGAACAGATCAAAAAGGACGAGTAGGACCAGAGCGATTGCTGCAACATTCCAACGCAGCAAAAACAACCCTCAAACGTGTCTTGTATTTATTTACCGTGTTAAGTGTCGCCAGCGCGGGGTGTACACTTTATCTCGCCTTCGGATGGGAGGTGACGTATTGGTTGATTTTTATGGCACTTACTTTAGCGGCTATTGCCGCGGCTATCGGGTATACAGTGGGTAAACACGCTTATGGTTATCTGGGATTAGGCGATGTATTTGTTTTTTTGTTTTTTGGCGGATTAGCGGTTTGGGGCAGTGCATTTTTATACACCAAGACATGGGATCCTTTGGACACCTGGCCTCTAGTTATTGTTGTCGGAATGGGTTCAGTTGCTGTGTTAAATCTCAATAATATGCGCGATGCACCCAATGACGCATTGAGTGGAAAGCACACCTTGGCCGTTCGTTTGGGTCCGCGGTACATGCTTTGGTACCACGCGTGTTTAATCAGTTCTATCTTGTTGGCTACCACGTATTGGATCGCGGTTCAACTCAATGAGTGGGCCTTGATTTTTCTGTATGTCCCGGTGTTTTTCCTCCTGAAGCACCTCAGAATTTCCTGGCTGGTCCGCACACCCAATAACTGGGACGGCGAATTAAAAACAGTTGCCCTTTCCACTTTTTTCTGGTCTTTAGGGTGGTTTTTGTGGACTGTTGCTGTGCAATTTTGAGTATATTCATATAATGGAGGCACCCGTTTTTCACATCTTATTGGTGGCAGATCGCCAATCAACCGTACAGATTTTGCTCGACAAGTGCCTAGAATTAGGACATAGACCAGTATTTATTTCGGACCAGATGAGTGAAATCAATGAGGCGTTGATGTTTGAGCCGGTGGATATAGTACTGCTTCAACAAGATTCATTTGAGGCGACTTCAAAGGCAGAACTCATTCGATTTACCCATGAACTGCCCTTGGTTTGGGTGTTAAATCCATCAACAAGTTTAGCTGCCCTTCCAAACCTGATTCAATCTTCCCCGCAGGGATTTGTAGACGCCAACATCGGGTTGCCGGCCCTTCAAGGAACACTTTGCACCGCCTTTGAGTATGGCGCGCTTAAAATTCCAGATAGTGATTCTGTGGTTTCCGACGATTTAGTTTTAGCAGAAGAACTAAAGTCAAAGCACTCATTTTTTAATGATTGTATGTTTTTACCCGTGGATGATCAACTGATCAAACTCAATTATTCGGATATTTTTTATGTGAAATCCGATAATGTGTACGTAGAAATTTATACCCGAACACAGACTTATCTCTTAAGGTCTTCATTGACCAATTTTTTGGCCAAGATGCCTAGCTCCATTTTTTTTCGCACCCATAAATCTTATGGGGTAAATATTCACCATGTAGATGCAGTCAATCATATAGACCTGGTTATCAGAGACACAAAAATTCCCATTTCGAAATCATTCAAACAATTTTTGCTCGATGCCACCAAGTGATCCACTCAAAGCCCGAATAATTCATTACCCACTGGAGTTCAAAAAACCTAGCGGCACATCTAGGGGGGTACTCACCACCAAAGATTCCTGGATGATCGTGTTAACTCAGGGGGATAAGTGGGGTATAGGCGAATGTTCCGTCATTCAAGATTTAAGTCCTGATTCCCAATCTGAGTATGCCCAACAACTCAAGTGGGTAGAAACTCATGTAAGTATGGGGTTTGAAGCCGTATATGATCAACTAGTCCAATATCCCAGTATTCGATTTGGGTGGGAACAAGCTTGGCATAGTCTGCAATCAGACGATCCGATGTGTTTGTATCCCAGTAGTTTTACCCAAGGGGAGTCCGCTATTGAGATCAACGGACTTGTATGGATGGGACCCATCGCCCAAATGCGGGAGGAAGTAGCCGACAAAATCCACCAAGGATATCAAGCGGTTAAGTTTAAGGTGGGTGCTTTGGATTTTGAATCAGAATTAAGCTTGATTCGGGAAGTACGTTCCGCGTATTCTGAAAAGCAGGTAGGTATTCGCTTGGATGCCAACGGTGGATTTCCTCCTGATCGAGCATTAAAATACCTAGAGCGCCTGGCGCCCTATGGAATTCATTCGATCGAACAGCCAGTGGCCCCAAAATACAGAGATACATTGGCAGATCTGTGCGCATATAGCCCTATTTCTATCGCTTTGGATGAGTCATTAATCGGTGTTTATCTACCTGAAGATCGCGAGAAATTACTCGATGAACTAGCCCCGCATTACCTCATCCTAAAGCCCAGTCTCATCGGAGGCTTTAGGGCTTGCGAAGATTGGATTGACATGGCTGAAAAACGGGGCATTCAGTGGTGGGTAACCTCTGCCTTAGAAAGCAACATAGGCCTGAACGCCATTGCTCAATGGACCTACAACAAGCACAGTAAATTGCTGCAGGGTTTGGGTACAGGATCGTTATTCACCAACAATATTGAAGGGCCGTTAACCGTTGATCGGGGAAAGCTTTGGTACAGAACACAAAATAAATGGTCTAAAATACAGGAATTAACATGATCAAAAACAGTTATTTACAGCTAGGATATCAAAGTAAAGGTTCGCTATGGAAGTACCTTCCTATTCCCGGATTTTTTATATTGGTGATGGCCTTGAGTTATGCCTTGATTCAGTACAGCCAGATAGACGTAGCCGCCTTGATGGCCCAAGAAATTGCTCGCAAGGGGGCCAATAAATTTTTGTTTGAATCATTGGCTCAATTTGCCTTGGGTTTGGCTGTATTGCTTTTTTGGGTTAGGTGGATTCATCGCCAATCGTTTACCTCGCTGATCAGCTCCAGAAAGCGCATCGATTGGAATCGGGTATTGTTTGGTTTTTTGGTTTGGGGGTCGATGGTGCTCCTAGGATTCCTGGTTAGTTATTGGTCACACAGCGAAAATTTTGTTTTTACTTGGAAAGGCGAGTCTTTTTGGTGGCTATTGGTTATTTCACTAGTCATGATCCCTCTGCAGACCTCATTTGAGGAAGTGTTATTTCGGGGCTATATGATGCAGGGATTGGGAAGGTTGTTTCGAAACGCATGGATGCCTTTAGTACTCACTTCTGTGCTGTTTGGGTTGATGCATATTGGAAATCCAGAGGTCCAAAAACTGGGGCTGTTAAGTTTGGTGTACTACATCGCCACAGGATTTTTTTTGGGAATAATCACCTTAATCGATGAGGGTCTTGAGCTAGCTATGGGTTTTCATGCGGCCAACAATATATTTACCGCTATTCTAGTGACTTCTACGTGGACAGCATTTCAAACAGATGCTTTATTTGTCGATGTTTCAGAGCCTAGTTTAGGTGCCGAAGTCTGGTTGCCTGTGGTTATTTTCTTTCCCGTGGTATTTTGGGTGTTTAAATTTAAATATCGCTGGACCAATATTTGGCAGAAGTGTATCGCTGCTGTGGCTCGCCCAGTGGAATAAGTGATGAATCAAATGAAACCTAGGATCCAAGACATTGATTTGGTGCATCCCGATTTTACCTGGGAGGGTAAATCCATGGACGCTCCAACTCTTTTGGCCCGTATGGAAGTTGACAAGCAAGACACACGTCCTTGGGTACGTGCTCGCGCCCATTGGGTCAGCTCTTGGCTCAAGTCAGACATGTCTTTGGAGGTGAAGACTTCCGGAACTACGGGAACTCCTAAGACACTTCTTTTTACCAAGAATCAAGCCTATCAATCGGCTCTGGCGACGAGTCGTTTTTTGGGTTTAGGCTCAGGTACTCGGGCGTTCATCGCTCTTTCTTGTGATTATGTAGCTGGCAAAATGATGTGGGTTAGGGCGTTGACCTTAGGCTGGTCGGTTACTGAAGTTGACCCAGGTGCAGCTCCATGGACAGAAACTCCAGGGTCATTCGATTTTGTAGCCTTGGTTCCCCTGCAATTAGCGCTGTGTATGTCCCACTTAGATAGATTTAAACAGGTGTTGGTAGGGGGGGCGCCGCTAGGCGCCCCCCTCATCGCAGACTTGCTCAATAAACGCCTATCCTCGGAGATCTGGGTGTCTTTTGGTATGGCGGAAACATTGACCCACATTGCTTTAGCAGCACTTAAAGAGGGCGCGAAAGAACTTAGTTATCAACCGCTGTCCGGTGTTCAATTAGCTCAAAACAAGCTAGGGTGTTTGGTGGTAGATTACCCCATGCTTGAAATCAATCAACTAGAAACCAATGACGTGGTTGAATTCAAGGAGGATGGTTCTTTTATTTGGAGGGGACGTGTAGATCATGTGATTAACTCTGCAGGCATTAAAATTCATCCTGAATCGGTCAGCCAGGTGATCGGTCCCCTCATAGACGGGCCATTTGATCTAGGAGGTGTAGAGGATCAGAAGTGGGGCGTTGCCTTGAGTTTGGCTACAGAAAAACCACAACCACCTAATTTACTAAACGCATTAGCTGAGTCAGGCTTACTGCACCCCCATGAGGTGCCTAAGTATTTATGGGTGACTCAACTTCCAAAAACACCCTCAGGCAAAGTTAAAAGCCAGCAATTATGGGCAGATATTGCCCAGGGCAACTGTGGAGAACCCGTTGAAAAAAAGGATTAAACCTGAAGTACCCCCATGTTAAAGGGCGCAACGTCTGGGTTGTGATTGGCCGCTTCAATGCCTATGGAAATCCATGTTCTAGTCTCCCTGGGGTCGATTACCGCATCGGTCCATAGTCTAGCGGCTGCGTAAATAGGCGTTGTTTGGGACTCGTACCGCTCGGTAATTTCTTGAATCATTTTATCTTTGACCACCTCGTCAATGGCTATTCCTTTTTTGATCAATCGTTCCTGTTCTATCTGCCAAAGTACTTGTGATGCTGCTTTTCCACCCATGACAGCCAACTGGGCACTCGGCCAAGCGACAATCAGTCTAGGGTCAAATGCTTTACCGCACATCGCGTAGTTTCCAGCGCCAAAGCTGTTTCCAACGACCACAGTAAATTTGGGTACCGTAGAGTTGGCTACTGCATTGACCATTTTAGCCCCGTCTTTGATAATCCCTCCGTGTTCGCTTTTACTCCCCACCATAAATCCTGTCACGTCTTGCAAAAAGACCAACGGAATGCGCTTTTGGTTGCAATTGGCGATAAATCGAGTGGCTTTGTCCGCCGAATCGGAGTATATGACTCCACCCATCTGCATTTCGCCTTGCGCTGTTTTAATGATGGAGCGCTGGTTGGCGACAATACCTACAGCCCAACCCTCAATACGCGCATACCCGGTGAGGATCGTTTTCCCGTAGTCCTCTTTGTAAGAAATCCAAGAATCTTGATCGATTAACCCTTGGATGATATTCATCATTTCGTAGGGTGTAGCAGGTGATGTAGGCAAATGACCTAATAATTCCGATGTGGGGTAAGCAGGCTCAGTTGCCCCCACGCGATCAAAGCCTGCTTTGGGCTTATGGCCTAATGATCCCACAACTTTTTTGATCCGATCCAGAGCATCTTGATCGTCTTTTGCCTTATAGTCAGCTACCCCGCTGATGGAATTATGGGTGGTGGCCCCCCCTAGAGTTTCGTTGTCGATGGATTCGCCTATAGCTGCTTTTACCAGGTAACTTCCCGCCAAAAAAACACTGCCGGTTTTGTCGACCATAATCGCTTCATCACTCATGATCGGCAGGTAGGCTCCGCCAGCCACACAGGAACCCATGATGGCCGCAATTTGGGTAATACCCATACTGCTCATTTTGGCATTGTTTCTAAAGATGCGTCCAAAGTGCTCTTTGTCGGGAAAAATTTCATCCTGCATCGGCAAATAAACACCAGCACTATCTACCAAATAGATGATGGGTAGATGATTTTCTAGGGCGATTTCTTGAGCCCGTAGATTTTTTTTGGCCGTTATGGGAAACCAAGCTCCGGCTTTGACCGTGGCGTCATTGGCCACGACTACGCAGAGTCTTTTTTGGATATATCCAATGACTACGACGACACCAGCGCTGGGACATCCACCGTGCTCTTCATACATATCTTCTCCGGCCAAGGCACCAATTTCAATGCGTCTGGATTTAGGATCTAGCAGGTAGTCGATGCGTTCTCGAGCACTCCATTTTCCTTTTTCATGCAGCTTGGCGATCTTTTCTTTACCTCCCCCTTGGGCGATACGACCCAATTTTTGACGCAATTCGGCCAATGAGGTTTTGTGAAAATCTTCGTTTTTGTTGAAGCTTAGGTCCATATATCGGTATATAAGGCTAAGATAAGGACTATTTATGATTAATTTTGAACCAAACCATCCCTATGTATACAGCTCAAAACCCCCTGAGGTGGGGTATTATTGGATTGGGAAAAATAGCGCATTCATTTGCTCGAGATTTGGCCTTAGTGCCCCAAGCTCGTTTGGTAGCTGTCGGTTCTCGCAGTCCGGAAAAAGCCATGGAGTTTGCCCAAACACACGGAGCATCCGATGACCGACCTATAGCGTGTGTTGGATACCCAGAGTTATTGGCCTTAGAAGAGGTTGATGTGGTGTACATCGCTACTCCTCATAACAGTCATGTGGAGTGGTCGTTAAAAGCCTTGGCTGCTGGAAAGCATGTTTTGTGTGAAAAACCTATGGCCTTAACCCCTCAGCAGGTGAAAGAAGTGACTGTTTTGGCGCAACGTCGAGGTCTGTTTTTTATGGAAGCTCTTTGGTCTAGATTTAATCCCGCCGTTCAAAAAGCGATAGACTATGCCCGATCTGGAAGTTTAGGTGCTTTGAGGTTTGTACAAGCGGATTTTGGATTTTTTGCCTTAGATAGGGATCCTGCTTCTAGACTGCTCAACCCGGAACTTGGGGGCGGTTCACTTTGGGACATTGGCCTTTACCCAATATTTTGGGCCTATCAACTACTGGGGAATCCCACTTCTATGTCCGTGCAAAAAATAGCCGCGTCGACGGGCGTGGATGCTCAGCTGCGCATTGAAT
>JBEAQS010000162.1:0-5940 GCA_041163765.1 Bacteroidota bacterium
AGGTAATTATGGCGCTTCAATTTATTAATTCGGCTTTACAAGGAGCCAGGGGAATCAGCAACCTGAAAACCCTCTTACTCGGTAGAGGTCCTGTTGGAGCAGCACTGTTGGGCGCTAGCCAAGCTCCTCCATTTATTGAAGCAGGCAGAAGAAATCCTACCGGAAGCGCCCGACTGAGTATTTTGGGTTCTACTGGTAGCAACTTGGCTGGAGAAGCAGCCACTCGCCCTAAGCCCCGGAAGACCGAAGGATATAGTAGTTACGGCACATATACCGTTGGCGGCATTGAATATGACATCAATAGCGGGCGTCCCACATATATGCCACCGGGTTCTGTTTATCCTTCCAATTCTGTTGCACCTTTTATTCCAGCAGCAGAACGTGCTTATCAACAAGAGAAATCTCGAGTAGCTCAACAAACAGCTCAAAATCCAGAACTTCAGCGCTATGAGAATTCTCGACTCAAAGCTGTAGCACCTGGAGCAACACCAGAGCAAGTTCAATCTGCAGAGGATATTGGCATGCAGATTTGGCGACAGAAATATGGCGCTACCCCAATGGGACAAACAGGTGGCGCAGTTGGATCTTTTAATCCCTTGATGGACCGTACTTTTGGCTATCAAGCTGGCATGGCCCCCGATCAACTTGCAGAGATGCAAAGAACAGCTGCGCCAATTCCCGTGGCCCCAGGAGCAGTGCCGTATCAGCAGGGTGATCTCGGTACGCGTGCAACCCTTGAGACAGGATATGATCCTGCGGCATATGGCTTGACGCCAGAAAAAATTGAAGAGATGAAACAAAAACTTCTTCAACAAGCAAGTAAATAATCTCATTGGCATTGCTTCGCATGTAAGCCCAACCAACTGGACACGAATCTTTTGATTCACGGAGGCCAGTGTTGTTGCTTTAGTTCCATGATTCTTTGTCCCAATTTTGTTAAACGCCTGACGACCAAGCTGAGTCTTGTACTGGCACTGCAAACAGTCTTTACTCCCGGCCTCAAGGCAGAGTCAAATTGGGTAGGAGAATAAGGGTACTCCCATGAATGAACGCGAACTTCTTGAACAATACGTAAATAAACCCGCCATTCAAAAAGCGTTAAAGGTTCTTCGTTTTGCAGAAGGAACTGAGCGTGGTGGGCAAGATTCTTATCGCGTTATGTTTGGTGGCGGCCTGGCGCCTAATCTACAAAGGCATCCCGACAAAGTAATTAGTAGCCCTGGCGGCTATTCCAGTGCAGCCGCAGGCGCCTATCAGTTTCTCCCTGGAACTTGGCAGTCACATGCAAGTGCTTTAGGATTAAAAGATTTTGGCCCCCAAAGTCAAGATCTTGCGGCCGTCCGTGGTATTCGTAACCGTTTAATGCCAATCGGCGGTCTTTCCACCCTGGAAAAAGAGGGCTTTAGTCCACGTGTTTCTGCTGCATTAGCGCCCGAGTGGGCCTCGCTTCCGACCGAAAGCGGCAAGAGTTACTACGGACAGCCCGTTAAGAAACTTGCTGATTTACAGAAGGTTTATGGCCAAGATGTTCCACGGCAAGCGCAGACGACTCAATCACCTGAAGCTGTATTGAGTCAACTTGTTCCTCAACAAAAAGCAAAGAGTTTTCTTGATCTTTTTAAAGAACAAGTCATGTTGGACCTGTTGACGCCTAAACCGACTTCTGGTTTGGCTAACTTATCGGGACTGATGGGCTTGCTTGGTCAATAAGCTTTATAATGTAAACATCTAGCGAGTAGAACATTGTCGAGTACTAGCAGCAACAAGCAGCCACTGTTAATTGACAGGCCGTTATTTGATTCAGTTCGAGTAACGACACAGACTGTTGGCAGCTCTACCGCAAATACGCTCTTTGTTCAAGGCGGACAAGCTCCATCTATCTTAGTCGATATGGATGCCGCCTTGCAGGAAGATAACAACAGTGGCGGCGTTATTGATTCCATTACTATTACACGAAATGATTTTTATCGCGGCGCTGATTACACAGTTAACAGCGGCACATCAGGTAACGTAATTTCGTTGACAAGCGGACAGGTTGTTTTTGTAGAACAGACAGGCGTTGTTGGTACTGCCCCAGCCAGTGGTTACGGTTATTACACTTACACCGGTGGTACTACACTGACGGGTGTTAATACCTCCCTAGAGTACTCCGGTGGTACTGCGACGGGCTTCTTGTATAACGGTGTTGCTTACGGTTATCGGCCTGCTGTTACCTTTGTGTTTTACCATACTCGTGGAACAACAACCCCTATCCCCGCTTCCGGTGACTACAGGGTACTTTTTGCTAAAACACTTCCAGCCAATAGTGGTACCGTAGACTGTTCTGACGTACTCCCACAGATTGCAGCACCCGTAGCGCAAGCAGGTAATACAAACGGATTAGGACCTACTGCGCCGTTAAGGAACAAGGGTATTTACCTGGAAAGAGGCGATCGTATTTATGTTGGTGTTTTCTCAGACGGCCCCAACGCAGCAGGATATACACCCGGCGCGCATGTGGTTGCGCAAGGCGGCTTCTTCTGATTATGGCAAAAAAGAGTGGAAGCTCTTTTGGTAGTTTTAGCAGGGCTGAAATTTTTGATCCACGTCCAGTAAAACCAATTACAACTGAGTTTTCTAGGGGTTCAGTTCCCGATTCAATTTATAGTGTCAACAGAGAATCAGCTTGGTCCAGATGGAGGCGAGGGTATGAACTCGCAACAGCTGCTTTTTATGATAATTCTTATGAATATCCCTTTGTTTACATGATTCCAGTGCCCCCTGGCACGCCAACCAGTGGCAATCCACCATCTATTCCAGGGGTATTTAAAGGATTTCCTACCAAGAATAAAGAGTTTGGAATGCACTGGGCTGGTACTCGTGCAGCAGGTAGTTTGCGTTTCGATAATATCTCCGACAGCACAGGTGTTTTAGCGTCAATAAAATCAATCACTGAAGATGCTAACTATTGGTATATACAGCTTGAAGGCTCTTGGAGCACCTCAAATCCACTTCCACCTCCCTTGTATGTTCCTCTCCCTGGATCTCCAACGGGATTAAAAGCAATTAACGGTGAGGTTTTGGAAGATCGAATTATTACAGCACAAGGCGTACCTGTTAACAGAGATACGATAAATCCTGATACACAAACAAGATATGGCTATGTTCAGGCTGTTTTGGCAGACACCGATCCCTTCAACGGAATTCTAAAACTCAGAAAGGCTGGCTCCGTGGAAGCCACCCCAGATAGGGCTTTGGTGACGCCTGCAACTAGACCTCCGAATATTGGAAGATTCCTAATGACAGGAACGCGTTATTGTTGTTCTTGTCAAGATTTCAACCGCAGAGATTACAGCTTTATATCCTCTTTAAATCGTGTATCAGAATCATTGAAGTCAAAGTTTCCAAGAAGTAGTTTATCTTCTTTGAAGCCAGGACGTTACGAAATCATGACGTTTTCTGGCGTAGTAGACAATAGCGCGATGACAAGTGCGTTGGAAAATAGAGATATGGAAATTGTATCGCCATCTCCGCAATATAATGTTCCACCTACTGTTACACCCACCACTTCTACAAAACCAGGAGCCGCAAGAGATAATCCAGGCGTGTTCAGAGACTTTGGATCAATGTATCTCCGCAGTACCACGGATCCCTCTCTCCCTGGCTCAAGATCAGAGGGCATGCCTTCTTATCAGGACTATGCGGCTGTTAATAATGTGATTACATCATTAACTGATACCTGGACGCCATTACTGGATGAGATGCGTTATTGCAAACATATCTATGCAATGAAATATGAAGAAGGAGTTTTTCCACCTGAGCCGTCTGATTTTCCGGTAGGAATTGAAAGCATGGCAGCCTGGGAACAAAAGTTAGTTGAAGATAATGAAAAAGATCAGAAGGAAGCATCAGCCGCAAATCTACAGAGGAAAGCATTGGGATTAATGGACGTACCTCCTTATAATTGCCAATCTCCCATGATGATGCCTATGATGCAGAAACTGTTCAATATCCCCTCTAATTTTGTAAAGATGGCAGGTTTTAAAATGCTGGATAAAAATGGGAATGTTTACATTCCTTCTAATGGCGAAAAGCCCGCTGTATAAAATGGCAAATTTTGGAGACGTTGTTGATTCAAATTTTATTTATTCGGCAAACCAATTAAATACACGTATATACGGAGAAAGTACTATTACTTACAGTGGCGTGCCCACTGTTTATCATGTTGGTGATGTCGTGCATCTTCCTTATTCTTCCGGGGAAGTTTCATCTATGGAAGCGGTTGGTCTGGCTTGGGCAACCTTTGCCAGTGGCGGCGGACCTGGCTAATGTTTGAAATTCTTAATATTTTATAATGCTATAAAGTCTTTCGAGACTTATTAAGAGATTGTTCACCGGTTGCGATCAGAGCCGATTGATTCCTATGGTTCTGGTAGCCAAGACCTTTAAGGCTATGTCCCACTCACCTCCTCTTGATCAAAAAATAGTGGATGAGTATTTTCACTTATCCAACAGCAAAAAAACCAAAGAAATCGCCTGGGTTTATGGTATGGTTGCTACCTACGGCCTAAAACCAGAAGAGCTGGCCGATCTCCGCTGGCACTCTGATTTTGCTATCGATGTACCCAGTAAAAAGCGTTGCGTTCGCCCACTTCATCCGCAGTGGGTCTTCTTGTTTAACTTAAAACAAAAGCAGCCCCGCAATTTGCAGAGCTGCTATACATCCCTTTGTTCAAATCTTTATGAGGCAATGGCTTTTCAGGATGTTCAGTTGAACATCACTGATTTAATTTTTGCTCATAAACTCCGCAAAAATCACTATAAGCAACTCAAGCAGCGGTCGGCAACACACCTTGCTTGTGCAGGTGTTTCTTAACTGCCGCTACGTTCCATTTGTAGCTATCCCTGGACATGGTTCCAGGAAATGCCGCAAAGTGCGGTCCAAGTTTAAGCGTCCCATTGTCGCGGTACTGAAACAGGGTTTTTTTATCAATGCCAAGAAGCTGTTCTGCTTGCTGGATAGAAACCCAACCCGGATGCTTAGCCATTGGAGTGGCGATGATTACCAGTATAACTTAACGCAGGTCAAGGCCCTGTCAACGTTTTTAAGCAAATTTTTATCTCTTTACTTAAGTCCGCGATATATGTGGGCAAATTAAAATAAAGTAACGGCAATTAAATAGCATGTTTTGCAACGAGCACGAGCCCCTTGCCCTGCTAGTTGAACTTAGACCAAAACTTGCCAAAAAAAGATTTAGAGATGAGATATATAAAGCCTGGGAATGTAAATGCTGTTATTGCGGAGACGCTGCAACAAGTCTTGATCACATTGTGCCCCGCTTTAAGTCCGGAACAACTACGAGAAACAACTTAATCCCTGCTTGTGTGTCATGTAATAGGAATAAAGGCAGTGAAGACATGGAGACTTGGTTTAGAAAACAAAAATTTTACAATGAGGAGCGTTTGAAAGAAATTAAAGCCTGGGTAAGAGCAGAAGTTATTGATCTCATTCCTTATCAATTAGAATCAAAAAACATGTCTTTCGTTGTGTGATAAATGGCGACTTCTCCTTATGGGCTTTACGCGGACGCCTATCCGGCAGTGCAACAGCGTTACAACGCGGCAATCGCAGCTGGACCGGCATGGGAAGGATACGTTGTACTTAACGGTGATTTACAGGCAGCCTGGTCTCAGGCCGAACGTAACAAAGCATGGGGTGCATATGTTGATTATCATCCAGACCTGAGAGCAACCTGGAATGCATTTACACCAGCGCAACAAGCTGCCTTTGATAATCCTGCCACAGCACAAGGCGCTAAAGGTGACTGGGGGCAAAACCACTACAACACAAATGGCTCGAGAGAAGGGCGTGTAGTTCCATATTTTTATCAGGGTACGGCTGCGGGAGGGCCAACTGTTACTTCAAGAGCGGAATGGGGGCAATACCATTATTCTAATTTT